>NZ_JBHWDU010000076.1:0-29148 GCF_042734825.1 Kitasatospora sp. NPDC059648
ACCTCAGTCATCTCCCCAGGTGTCACACACCCTCAACGACACAACCCGCCGTTGGACACGCCCAACCCCGACGAACCTGACCAAGCCCTACTAGGGTCCGGTTCAGTCGATGGCGGCGTTGCCCATGGCTTCGAGGAGGCGGGAGAGGACTCGGAGGCAGGCGTCGATGTCGGTCTCGGTGAGGTCACCGCCGGCCTGGCGCAGCACCGCTCTTTCGCGGTTGAGTACGGCGGTGATGGCGGTCTGGCCGTGTTCGGTAAGTCGGACGAGGGATGACTTCTGGTGGGCCGGGTTGGGGGCGGTCTCGGCAAGGCCTCTTGTGGTCGCGTCGTTGACCATGCGCTGGACGAACTGGCGACTGAGAGCCTGCGCGCGACTCATCTGAGGAACAGTCATGGGTCCGTGCTCGCGGAGCAGGTTGAGGACGGCCCGCACACCCACCGACAGCCCTTCGGCGGACATGTCCTGTTCCACCTTGCGGTGGGTGCGCCGGTACAACGGCCCCACCAGGTCGAACACCTCGGTGAGCCGGTCCGTCAGCTCTTCGGACACCTGGCTGGGATCTGGTTCATTCACATCGCCATGATGACACCTCGGTTGCCATTCTCCTCCGAGAATGACACCTTGGTTGTCATGAATGATCTGTTCTGGCTCGACACCGGCAACGGCCAACCCCTCGTCCTGCTGCACGGCGGCTTCCTGGACCACCGCATGTGGGACGACCAGATACCCGCCCTCGCCGCGCGGCACCGCGTCATCGCACCCGACGCCCGCGGTCACGGCCGATCCGCAAACGCCACCGGACCGTTTCGGCACACCGACGACCTCGCCGCGCTGCTACGACACTTGGGCATCGGCCCCGCAGTCCTGGTAGGCGTCTCCATGGGAGGAAGCATCGCGGTCGACACCGCGCTGGAGCATCCGGAACTGGTCAGCGCCGTTGTCGTCAGCGGCGCCGGAACCAGTGAGCCGATCTTCACAGACCCCTGGACCACCCGAACCTGGACCGCCTGGCAAACGGCGATGACAGCCGGTGACCTGGACGCCGCCGTCGAGGCGTTCACGCTCTTCGCCACAGGTCCGGACCGCACCCTCGACGAGCTCGCCCCTCAGGTCGTCGGCCGCCTGCGCGAGATGACCCGCAGCACCCTGGTCAAGCACACCGCCGACGAACCCGACCTGCGCATCCCGGTCCGCGACACGTGGAACCGTCTCGCCACTATCGACGTGCCTGTACTCGCCATCAACGGCGCCATCGACTCACCCGATCACATCGGCATGGCCGAACGCCTCACCCGCACCGTCGCCAGCGGCAACGCGATCTCGATCGACGGGACAGCCCACTACCCCAACATGGAACGTCCGGAAGCCTTCAACAAGGCGCTCGAAGACTTCCTACGCACCTTGTGACCACAAGGGCCCACCCCTGGGCGGGCGGTGGCTACGATGAGGCATGGAATCGAACATCACACGTCCTACGACGACTTGGGCCAGACCTCGGGGGGCGGAAGTTCTGGTTCTCCTGCTGGGTGCCGCAGCCGTCGGCTGGAGCGTGATCGCGCTGAGCGTGCACTCACCCGATCCGGCGTTCGACCCTGACGGCGCGACCGATGCCGCGCTGGCCCGGCTGGGCGCTGGCGTGATGGCCACCGTCGCGGCGGTGGCCGCCTCGCTCTGGTGGCGCCACCGGGTGGCCGGGCGCCGTCCAGGGCACGGCGCGGGTTGGGCACGGGCGGCGTTCGCTGTCTCCACGGTCCACGTGGTGGCCGTCCTACCGATGATCGCACTCGCCTCGTGGGGCTGGAGTGCCCCGCTGATCGCGTTCACCTGCGCGGTGCTCACCTTCGGCGTTCGGGAGATCGCGGCGCCGGCAACGGCTGACGGCCGCGCAGGTCGAGCGGCGCGCCTACCTGGCCGCGCTGCCGTCGTGGAGCGGTGACCTGGAGGCCGCGCGGCAGGGCCTGAGCGAGGAGCAGCAGGCCGAGTCAGCCCGGGTGGCGGAGGCCGAGCGGCAGGCCTCCCACGCCGCGTGGGTCGACGAGCACTGGGCGACGCTGCCGGCGAGGGCCGTGCCACCGCCCGTTCCCAGAGAGGCCGCCTACCTGGACATCCCCCACCCCACCGACGATCCAGGCGCACCCGAGCGCGACTGAGCCGCACGTTCACCGCCCAAACCGGCTCGGCCGGCCCCGGGTAGGCGTTGGGCCCCCTGCGACGCCCCGGACCCGGACGCCCCGGGAAGCACTATCTTCGGCCGCATCGCCAGGTGACGTGACACGGCTGCGGCGGGCGGCGACTGGCCGTCCTCCGCAGCCGGGCGGGCGGCGGCGCCGGTGCCGGCGGCCGGGATGCCGGGAGGTACTGGGGATCACGGCGGCCAGGCCCTCGACGGCTTCCAGGAGGAGCGGGTCAGCGTGCGACTGCTCCAGGAGGGCGTGGGCGAGGTGGAGGGCGCACGACGGCCGGGATCGAACGTGGCGCAGAGCGGCGATGGCGCCTTCGCCGCCGGACAGCCGAGCGGCTCATGCCCGCTCTCCGGCCAAGCCCGCCCAGGGTCACACCCTGCGGTCCTTGCCCTGGTAGAGCTTCGCGTGGAGCACCCGCACCTCCCCCCACGGATCATCCGGGATGGAGACCAACGCGGCCACCAGCTCCCGCTTAGGCGGGACAAGCTGCTCCTGGTCCTCGTCGGCGGCCGGGGTTCCGCCCCGCGAGGCGGAACCGTCGGCCTGGTCCTGGTCGTCGTTGGTCGAAGCGGCGTCGTCGCCCCACAGGCCGATCCGTTCAACACCTCGGGGGGAGCCCCCCAGGTCGAACTGGAAGTGGCCTGCGGTGAACAGCACGTGCTTGCCCGGTGCGGCCCAATGGGCCATGGACTGTAGGCAGGTGGTGGACAGGTTCGGGTAGACGGCCATGTCCACGAAGCTGCACAGCCAGCTGAGCATGCCCTGCTGGAAGCCCCAGAAGTTGCCCAGCCCACGCCGGACCCAGTGGTAGGAGCCGCCGTCGACAGGGATTGCCGTGCCGAGTTCCGCACAAACGAGAACATGGGGAACGCTGTAGATGAGGGGTGCCACCAAGAGCAGCAGCAGGGCCATCCCGGGGCCGGAAGTGGAGAAGAGGCCCTTACCTGTTCTGGCGGACGACGTGCGAGAGGTGGGACGGCCGTCTCTGCGTCGCTGCCGGGCCGGCACATGGGTGGGGTTGTCTTGTCTGTACGTGTCACGGCCAGCGATCCAAGATCGCTGGCCGTGCTCGGGGGCTGGGCGATGGATCCGGAACGATGTCGCCGAGGCCGACGGGTCGGTTGATCGGTCAGCGCCGGATGCGTCCGGGCTCGGGTGGTCAAGCGGTACGGCGGTAGGCGGTGATGGAGACCTTGACTGGGCCGTCGTCCGAGGCGGTGGCGAGCGTGCGGATGATGGCGATGTCCTGGCCGCCGTGGGAGCGGACGCAGAAGCTGCGGTCGGCACGCAGGGTGGTGAAGGGAAGGGCGGAGGTGGGCTTGGTGTCGATGCCCGTGAGGCAGTCGGGGAGCGTGAGGGGGCCGGTCGGGGCGATGTAGGCGTCGTTGTCTTCGGCGATGTAGAAGGCGCCCGCCTGGCGGGCCAGATACCAGCTGGAGGTGTCCTGGGTGACCTTTCCGGCTCTGAGGTCGAACTCGTGGTCGCGGTCGGGAGAGGTGAGTTCGAGGTTGGTGTAGGCGGCGGTGTAGCCGGAGGCGGCGGTCTGCTGCGGGGACACGGAGGAAGGGGCGGGGGCGGGCGCGGTGGCCGGCGGGAGGTCGGCGGTGGCAGCGGCGGGCTGTTCGGCGGAGTCGTCGAAGTACTCGAAGTAGTCGAGCAGGAAGAACGCCGCCGCGGCGCCGACGAGCAGAGCCGTGGCCGTCAGGAGCCCCGTGCGGGTGCCCCGGCGCGCGGTGCCCTCGCGCCGGCGGCGGCTGGCACGGGCAGGTTCCGGGCCGGCCGGCTCCGCCGCTCGGCGGGTGGGTACCGGGGCGGGCAGGACGTGTGTGGCCGCAGCGCCTGCCGGGTCGAGGACGGTGGCGGGCGGTGCCAGCGTGGCCGGAAGGGTGGTGTGACGGTTCACTTCACTGCTGACCTGCGGGGGCAGCCAGCCGTCGGTGAAGCGCAGTTCGCCGCCGGTGGCGAAATGGCGGCGGGCGGCCTCGATCAGCCAGGCGGTGCACGGCCGGTCCTCGGGGTTCTTGGCCAGGCAGTGCCGGACGAGGTCGTGCAGCCCGTGCGGAAGAGCGGACAGGTCGGGCTCCTCGTGGACCGCCCGGTAGAGCGAGACCTGTTCGGGCCCGTCACCGAAAGGGGTCCTGCCGGAGGCGATGAAGGCGCTCAGGGCACCGAGCGCGAAGACGTCGGTGGCCGGGGTGGCGGCCAGACCGAGGGCCTGTTCGGGGGCCATGAAGCCGGGCGAGCCGATCCGCAGGCCGGTGCCGGTGAGCGGGCTGGCGTCGGCGGCGCGGGCGATGCCGAAGTCGATGACACGGGGGCCGTCGGCGGCGACGAGGACGTTGCCGGGCTTGAGGTCGCGGTGGACGACTCCTGCGGCGTGGATCGCCTGCAGGGCCTCGGCGATGCCCGCGAGCAGGAGCAGGACGGTGCGTTCGGGCAGCGGGCCGTGACGGCGGACGACTTGGTGGAGGGAGGGACCGGGCACGAAGGTGGTGGCGAGCCAGGGGACGGCGGCGTCGGTGCCCGCGTCGACGACCTGGGCGGTGTAGAGGCCGTGGATGCGCCGGGCGCTGGCGACTTCCTGGGCGAAACGGTGCCGGAACTCGGGGTCTTCGGCGAGTTCGGGCCGGACCACCTTGAGCGCGACCGGGCGCCCGCCGGGGGTGTGGGCCAGGTAGACGCGGCCCATCCCGCCCGCGCCGAGCCGCGCGCACAGGCGGTAGCCGCCGACCTCGCGGGGGTCCTCGGGGGACAGCGCCTCGTAGGCGGAGAACGGCTGGGCGCCGTAGGGCTGTGCGGTCATGCTGGCTCCCAGCGGGTCGTGCGGGGTACGGGGCGCGGGTGGAACGGGTGCGGCGGCGGTGGCGCCCCGGGTCTATGCCAGCGTCCGGAATCGCAGCGGATCATATCCGGCCGCGGTTGCTGTCAGCGCCCGGCCCGTTCGACCGATCGCGTAGGCGCGGCTGGCCCCAGGGGCAGGCGAGCTGCGGTGTTCGGGTCCGAGCACGCCCCCGCCGGTGCGTTCGGGGGTAAGCACCGACGGGGGCCGCCGTCCCGCGGGCGGGGTGGTTGCCCGGCGGGGTCCTGGTGGACGAAATCCCGGGTTGTCTCCGTCGTCCGCGCACGGCGGGAACACCCCAAGTTTCCGTCGTGGGGACGGCGGGTTCAGCCGGCGATCTCCTTGGCCGCGCGGATTCCCGACAGGTAGGCGCCGTGGACGGTGGCGAAGTCGCCCTTGTCCGTGGCCTCGCCGGCGAAGTGCACACGACCGTCGACGGCGGCCGCGAGCTGGTCGCGCATGGCCGGCGTGGAGCCGAGCTTGTTGAACGAGTACGAGCCCAGCGCGTACGGGTCGGACGCCCAGCGGGTGACCTGATAGTCGAGCGGCGCGGGGATGCCGCTGCCGTACATGGTCCTGAGCGTGGCCATCGCGCTGTCCACGACCTGGCCGTCGCTCCAGCCCTCGATGGTGCGGCCGAAGTCGGCGGCATTGAAACCGAGCAGGACCGGCTTGCCGGTGGGGCGGGTGACGTTGATCCACTGCGTCCACTGGCCGTACCTGTCGACACGCGGCACGTAGCCCAGCCAGTCGGTGTCCGCCCAGAACACGGTGGGGAAGCGCAGGTAGCACTTGTTGAGCACTCCCACACCGAGCTTGCTGACGGCGGTGAGCTTGTCGTCGGGCAGGCCCGGCCCGAACTTCACCGCGCCGGCCTGGAGCACGCCCAGCGGCAGGGTCACCAGCACCCGGTCGGCCTGGAACACACCCTTGTCAGTGGTGACCATGACACCACCGGAGTTCCAGTCGATGCTCTTGACCACCTGCCCGGTCCGAACGGACAGCCCGGCCGCGAGCAGGTCGGTGATCTGGTGGTACCCCTGCGGGAACAACACGTCCTTGCCCTTGACCTTGTTGTCCTCGTCGAAGTGCAGACCCGACATCTGCTCCACGCTGCCGGAGTACTCGTGCTCGTAATCGTTCAGGTCCCAGTTGAGCAGCGCCCTGTCCTGGTCCGACAACGAGGACCAGCCGACCGCGGCCTCCACCACGCTGCGCACCGACGCGTCATTGCCCCCCTCGTCCTGGAACGAGGTCAGCGCGTCGGCGGCCTTCTTCCGCCAGCTCTCCAGCGCCTTGGCCTGCGCGTCACTCAACTTGCCGCCGTCGGCGGAGTAGTCGGTGGTGCTTTCCAGGTCCGTCACGACCGTCTTCGCGTTCGCCTTCGCGGCCAGCGCGGCGATCGGGTTCTTGTCGATGCCGTGGATCCACGAAGCGCCCAGATCGAGCGGCGTGTCCGCCCACTGCTGGCTGGTCCAGATGCGGCCACCGACCCGGTCGCGCGCTTCGAGCACCGACACATCGTGGCCCTTGTCGGCCAGGTAGCGGGCGGCGCCCAGGCCACTGATCCCAGCTCCCACGACGATCACCTTCTGGCGCCCGGACAGGCTGGGCGAGCCGTTCTCGCCTCCGTTGTCCCCGCTGTCGTCGCAGGCGGACAGGGAGGCGAGAAGGGCGAGACTGGGCAGGCCCAGACCCACGCTCCGCAGGAAGCGTCGGCGATGCATCGTCATGGCTGGTAACCGATCTTCGATCTGACACGGGCTGATCCGAGGATGCGGATGAACGCTTCGTTGCGCTCGCCGCACCGCCCGTGGTGGAAGAAGCCGCTTGGACTCCAGGGCACCCCGTCCGGTCGGGGACCGCCTCGTGCACGGCGATGCCGCTTCCGGGGGCACACGCGATGCGGAGCCGCGGATCAGAGCGATCCCGGCCCTTACGTACAATGAGACTGATACAGAGCAGACTACCTAGATACATCGATGTGTCAATAGAGGCATTGGGGGTTTGGGCGCGATCATGCGTACCGACGCGACAGAAGTGCTGGAGTCGGCGATCCCGATCCTTGCCAAGGACCGGGCGGCCTCGATGCAGTCCATCGCCACACGCTCGGGCATCAGCCGGGCGACCCTGGTCCGCCTCTTCCCCACCCGCCAGCACCTGGTACAGGCGATGGCCCAGAAGATCCTCGACGACTGCGACCGGGTCCTGACGCGGGCCGAGGCCGACACGGCCGCCATGGAACACGTCCTGACCGCACTCGTCGCCGACTACCCGCCGTTCGCCCAGCTGTGGAACCTCGTCTACGTCGAACCCGACGTCCTGGGCATCCCCGAGGCCAGCGCACGCGCAGAGACGATCTTCACCCGGACCGTCGAGCTCATCCAACGCGGCCAGGACGCCGGACTACTGCGTAAGGACATGCCCGCCACCTGGCTGGCCTCGACGTTCTGCGGCCTGGCCGAGACCGCCTGGGAACTTACTCTCGAAGGGCACATGGGCCAACGCCAGGCTCCCGACTTCATCGCCACGATCCTGCTGCGTGGCGCGGCTGCCTGAATCGCCAGGCCCCGCGGTGGATGGCCCAGTCCCGGCTGGCCGCGCGCGGCACCGAGTCGCCCGACATTCCTCCACTACGGAGGTCGCCGGTGTCAGCTGTACCCCGAGGCCGGATTCGCGCGCCAGGCCTGCTCTCCCAACGCTTGCGAGAGCCGTTTCCGCTGCTGGACGCGGCTGGCCAGGCGGGCTGTTACGGGTGTTGGCGAGGTCGGCCCCCTTTGTCCCACCGCCTTGTGTGTGCGGAGGTGCGGTTGATGAGAATCCCCGAATGTATTTGCCCGGCCCTGCTCTCGACTCCCCAGCTCGTTGCTCGTTGAAGCAAGCAGGGAGTTCAGCAAGCGAGGCTACGGGTCGCTCTGTCGGGGCCGCAGCGGCGTGTAACGGCTTGACCTCGTTGCCGACGGCAGAGGAGGGGCCACTAGGCTGCGGGTTCCCGGAATGATCACCGTTCCCTCGCAGAAGTGGACCCCCATGCCCACCACCTCCGGTCCGTTTACCGCCGACGAGCGTCTGGACCCGCAGGAGATGGTCGTCCTGCACCGCGTGTTCCGCCGCGAGATACCGCTCCTGGCCGACCTGGTCGAAGCCGCCGTCCCGGGTGACCGGCGGCGTACCGCCGTGCTCGCCGATCACCTCGACCTGGTCCTCGGCGCCCTGGGCGAACATCACGAGGGCGAGGACGTCCTGCTGTGGCCCAAACTGCGCGAGCGTGCCACCCCGGGCGTCAGCGTCGTCTCACGGATGGCCGACCAGCACGAGGTCATTGCCAGCGCGCTCGCCGCGGCCACTGACCTGTCGCACCGCTGGCGCACCCGCCCCGAGCGCGACACCGCCCTCCGGCTCGCCGACGCCCTGCGCGAACTCGACCGGCACGCTGTCGCCCACATGGACGACGAGGAAGAACACCTCCTGCCCCTGATGGCCGATCACATTACCGCCCGGGAGTGGTCCGAGATAGGAGAACGCGGACGCCGCAGCGTCCCCAAGCCCAAGCTCCTGATCTTCCTCGGAGCGATCCTCGAGGACGCGACCGCACAGGAACGGCAGCTCTTCCTCTCGCACATGCCCGCTCCCGCCCGCCTCCTGTGGCGCACACTCGGCATCCGCCTCTACAAGCGCACGACCACCCGCGTCCGCCGAACCAACGCCGTGGCCCTTGGGGCGTAGCACCCGATCCCAGGTGCGGGAGGGCGGCGTTCCACGCCCCGAGTGGGGAATCAGGGCGAGCAGGTCTGGCCAGAACCTGAGTCCGGGGTGGCCGTTTTCAGCTATTTCCCCGCCCCCGCTCACGATTCCCCAGCTCGTTGAGCCTTGAAGTGAGTGGGGAGGTTCAGCGAGCGAGGTTCGCGGGCCGCCCGTCCGTTGAGTGTTCGGTCCGCTGTGACCGTCAGCGATGGTTGGCGATGGGTGCCCGTCGCTGTCAATGACAGTCCGCCTTGGTTGAATCAGCGGACGAGTGAGACCTCCGTCGACCTGGGAGTCGTCACCGCGCCGTCCGGTGTGCTGGTCCTGGGCATGGCCGGCTGGATCGATCACTGGTCCGAGCTCGGCGACCCGTTGTCCGTGCGGGCACTGGCCGCCGTGAAGCACGGTGGTGGCCATCTGCACGAGCCCGCAGACGGCCCGAGCCGGGATTGGTCCTGCGAGGCAGTCGCGGTGCCAGCCGCAGCCGACCGACCGCTGAAGGTGCCCGCCGAAACCGGGGAAACGTACGACGGACCGGTCGTCACGGTCCTGGAGGTCGACCTCGGCCTGCCCTGGCCGGACAAACATGACGGAGAGCCGATCCGACTCGGTGACCTGCCGATCGACCGGTGCGGCATGGCCTCGGGGACGCCCGCGCCCTCGACTCGTTCGTCGGGCTACCGGGCGAGTCGATCGACGGGCTCGCCGACGTCACCTACTGGGGAAAGGACCAGGACGACGCCCACGCCCGCTTCGGCGGCGAACGGACACCCCGGTACGAGGTCGAGGGCCCCTACGGGCGCCTCGACCTCCCCGTGCACGAGGCCCAAGAGTTCGCTAGCCAGCTCCAGAGCTGGTCGGCGGACGGGCCCCGAACCGGCTTGGTGGTCTCCGTGGACGCGCACACCCACTTTCACCCCCTCGACCGGCCCGGCCAGACTCACCCCCTGCTCGCCGGACAGATCGAGATCGACGGATGCCAGGTCCTGGGCCTGTGCTGGGATCCCGGCGACCACTCCATGCGCCACCACGGCGAACGAGCTTGGAACCAGGTCTACGCAGTCACTCTGGAGCAGCGCGGCAACACCACCCTGCTGCGTTGGACGATCCCCGCAGAAGAAGAACCTGAGTAGAGGGCGCCTTCGGCGTCACCTTTCACCAGGGAACGACCTGTCAGAACCCGTTGCGCCACGACGGGCCGGGCGAGCGGGGCCTGCTCGGTGCCGCGCAGTGCGAGGGCCGCGGTGCGGGTCCGCTCCAGCCAGCCCATGACTTGGCGCAGCGTGGCGGGGTCGAGGGTGCGGGTGAGGTCGCGGACGGCCTGGTGGTCGGCGTCGGTCAGGGTGTGGAGGCCGGCGCGGTCGAGGGCGGTGTAGAGAGGCTCGGCGGCCGTGCCGGCTGGGCGGCCGTGCTGGCGAGGCGGCGGTGGGCGGCGTCGGTGGTCTGGCAGGCGCGGAGGGCGGCTTCGCGGGCGCAGGCGGCGACGTCCTGCTGGTGATGCTCGCGGCGCAGCGCGTTCTGCAGAACAGTGTCGTGGTCGGGGTCGTAGCGCTCGGCGTGGGTGGCGGCGGTGTGGTGGTGGATGCGCTACCACTCGGCCAGGTTCCGGGCCGGAACGTCAGGTCGTCGCCGGGGCCGGTGCGGTTCGCCGGGCCGTCGAGGGCTCCGCCGGCGCTGAGGTAGGCGAGCAGGCGGCGGTGGGAGCGGTTCCAGTCCGGCTCCAGGCGCCACAGCTCGTCCAGCGCGTCCAGCTTCGCGCTCTGGTCGGCGGTGAGGTTGTCGGCCCTGCGCTGACGGCGCGTCCACGCGCCCACGGCATAGTCGGTCGAGCTTCGCGGTGGCGGGGATGGCGAGGTGGCCGTGCTGGTGGCGGAAGGCGGCGGCGTAGGCGTAGCCGCGTTCCCAGGCGTTGGCGTTCTTCGAACAGATCATGCCGAGCGCGTCCAGCTCGCTGATGCGGGCCGGGTCGAGGAGGCCCTGGCCGTTGAGGTGACGCTGGCGGGTGAGCCAGGAGATCAGGTCGCCGTGCTTCGCCTTGTCGCCGGGGTCGAGGTGACCGTGCTGGAGGTGGAAGACCGCCGCGACGGCGTGCATGCGCTGCCACTCCACCGCGCGCGGGTTGAACGCCCGCACCACCCCGGTCCGCCTCGCCGGCGGCCTCTGCCCCCGCTCGGCGGGAACGTCAGCCGCCGACGTGCTGTCCGGATGTCGTGGGGCGGGCACAACTGCGGGGACAGGTCTCGTCACCCGATGTCCAACGAAGCCCACCCCCTGCCGGGTACGCGGCCAGCCGCCGAGGTGGTGGTGGACGCGGCTTCGCACGCCGTGGGCGCCTCATCCGGTGCGGCCCGAAGATCGCGCGGCCTCCCCGGCGCCGAAGCAAGCCCTGCGCAGCCGCCCCAGACCGGCCAAGCCCGACCGAGACGGGGCAGCGCGGACGACCAGCATGGTGGCTCGCGCGACGTTCGGGTGTGGGGGCCGTTCAGGGCCGCTCGTCGTGGTGTCCGCACAGCCATGCCAGCGCCATGTAGACGCCCAGTGCTCGCTCCGTCTCCCCGAGCTGGCCTGAGCATGACCGGAGATGCGCTCGCGAGAGACCCCGGACAGGGCAGGATGGGAGCAGGCCGCACGGGCCCAGTAAGCGTCACAACTCACCCAACCCGCACGGCCCTTCTCACGTCACGGCGCGAGCAGAGCTGCGCCGCAGGTATCAGGCCGGAACGGACCGGATCACAACCAACGATCCCTCGTAAAAAGGCTGTTGCCGCAGGGCACCGAACCGGGCGTCCCAGGCTCCGCTGTCCAGATCGCCCCGCAAATCCGCGGCGAATCGTTCGCGCGACTGCTCGTCGACGAAGCTCCACGCCGAGCACGCCTGTCGAGCAGCAGGGTCGAGCAGCATCTCGGGGCGCCCGTAGTACGCCTCGTTGAAGCCGTCGGTGCAGTCGACGGGTATCGGCACCCGGGTGACCGTCGTGTGTCCGCCGAGCGCCTCGGCCATATCAGCGATCACCGGATAACGGCGCGCCTCCGTGTCCAACACCTCCGGCGCGTACTCGTACAGCCAGAAGTCCCGAACGAGATCAGGGTCACAGGTCAGCACGACGACGGGGCCGCGCGCCACCCGGCGCATCTCGCGCAGCCCTGCCTTGAAGTCGCCCCACTGGTGCACGCTGAAGGTGGTCATCGCCGCGTCGAACACGTCGTCGCCGAACGGCAGCTTCTCGGCCACGGCATCGACGGCGGCCGACAGGTGTGCGGGGCGCTGGGCACGCATCGAAGCCGACGGCTCAACCGCCGTCACCTCCAGCGTCGCCGACTCGTATGACCCGGCCCCGGCCCCGACATTGACCACCGTGCGCGCCCCACCCAGGGCGGCGGTGATCGCCTGCTCGATCCTTGCGTCCGGCTGCCGGTAGGTGGCGTACCCGCCGCCTATCGTGCCGTAGTCCGCATCCCCTGCGCTGCCGTCCGCCCCGCGTTCGCTCATGATCCGAACCTAGCCACGCTGTCAACACTTCTGCCCGGGCCACCGCGCCCCAGGTCGCCGACCGGAAAACTCCATCTGTGTGCGCAGGCCCTCACTGATCAACCGCCAGCCCAGTACCAGCACGTCCCCAAGTAAATTCCCCCGAAGTCGTTAAGGCGAGCGGCCAGGGTTCGCCGTGCGGTGCACCCGACAATTCCAACGAGCCAGGCGGGGCAGGGGTACGTCCATGTCGAGGGGAAGCACCTGGTCGCACCCGGTGATGTCCAGCAGCCGCGCCACCTGGTCGAAGGGGCGGAGGAGATAGCCGGCCGCGCCCTGGCGGTCGGCCTGGATCCGGGTCGGCAGCAGAGCGTGCAGCCCGGCCGGGTCGGTGAAGGTCACCTCGTGCAGGTCCAGCAGCATCGGCGAGCTGGCCAACGGTCTCGTTGTCGCGGTCGACCCCGGAGGTGGCTCAGTGCGAGGCGGGAAGGGTCCATCGCGGGCAGTCGGGCTGATGGCGGTGGATCATGAACACGGTCCCGCCGAGGCTGACGGACCGTTCGGTGTACACGCGGCAGCACGACTCGTCCCGGGCACGAGCCGGCGCGGGCACGCCCGGGACGGGGACGTGCCTGTCCCGGGCGGGAAGGCCCGGCGAGGGGATGTCCGGCGGCGACGGCCGACCGGTTGCCGGCCCGGCCGGCAGAGGCGGGGCGGGAACGGCACGCGGGCGCTGCGCGTCGAGGACTGCCAGCGGCACACCCAGGGCCTTGGCGCGTGACAGGCGCCGGCTGCGGCGGGGACCTTGTTTCGTCATGGGCGACAGCTTGCCCCCGCCCACCACGCCCATGCCCGGCACGACACGGGATCCGACAGATCCGGCCTTCACCGTGGCAGGGCGCAGCGGTGGTGTGGGGCTTGCCCGCCGGTCTCCGGGGGCGGGCAAGCCCTGAGCGGGTCGGCCGGCACGCATACCCGGCCGACCCGGGGCGCGGGTTCGCCTGGGCTGCCCGGAGCCGTGGGGGTGTACGAGCCGGGCAGCAGTGCGTTCCGCCGGGCGTCCTGGTGAGACGCTCGCCTGGTTCAACGACCAGAACGGCCCAAGGACACGGAGACGGTGGCGACGGCCCAGGCCAGCGGCCGTGCGCCGCTGCGGCGGCGTGCACGTGGCCAGGCGCTGCGGCGCAACCGGGGTGGAGTGGCCGGGGCGGGTTCGCCGGATGCCACCGGCGGCCGGGCCCGGGGCAGGGCGATGCCGGGGCCGGGGTCCAGGAGCGCTTCGAGACGGGCCCCGCCTCGGGCCGGGGCCTGGCGGCACAAGGCCAGAGCGGGCAGGCGCCCGGGCTGCGAGGGGCGCTCTCCACCAAAGCGACGCACCGGGTGCACGTCGACAGCCGGGGCGCCATGCCGCCGTACTCCACCGCCACGCCCCGTCCGTGCTCGCTGCCCTGGTCCTCATGGACCGTACGGGGGCGCGGACGCCGGACGGGAAGGGTCACGGCGTAAGGTCCGCCACCCGCTACCCGGCCCGGCGCAACGGCCAGCGGGTCCACCATGCCCCGGCAGGACGCGGCCCGGAACAGCGACTGAAGCGACCGAGGCAGCCGAAGCGGCTTGGGGGCGGGGCGGGCCGGCGGGGTCCTCCGGGGATCTCGGGGTCCGGATGGACAACGGCCAGGCCGAGCAGGAAGTGCGCAGCCCGGCGGGCAGGTCATGCAGTTCGGCCACCAATTCCTTCGTCAGCCCGCCGCAGTGCTCCTGTTGGGCGTCCTTCTTGGGTGCGGGGCCGGGCAATAGGGGGGAGGGGTGGAGGCGGCCGGGCTTCTGCCATGACACCGGCCGCCCGAGGCCGCCCGGCCCGGAGACGGCACGGGGGGGGATATGCCGGACTCACGGTTACGGACGGCCTGGGTGCGCCCATCGGTGCACCCGACTACATTCAACGAGCCGAGCGAGGCGGGGTCACGTCCGGGTCGAGGGGGAACACTTGGTCGGCTCCGGTGATCTCCAGCAACCGCGCCACCCGCTGCGAGGGCTGGGCGAGATGGACGACGGTGCCCTGGCGGTCGGCCTGGATTCGGGTCCGCAGCAGCGCGTTCAGCCCGGCCGAGTCGATGAACGTCACCTCGTGCAGGTCGAGCAGCAGCATCGGCGGCACCGGCCGGGCGGCCAGGGCGCGGTGCGCGGCGTGGTTGAAAACCGGGACCTGGTCCATGTCCAGCTCTCCCGCGCAGGCCAGGACCGGCCCGGCCAGACTGTCCCGGGCCGTGACCGTGCACCCGGTGGTGTCGCCGATCGCAGCGCTCCCCTCCGGCTGCCGTTTCCGTGGCATGACCACTGCAGGACGGGGCTATGCGGACCCGCACCAGTGCGTCGGCGGTGGCCGAAAAGGGGGGAAGGTGTTGCGCGTGGCTCCCTGCCCGGGCCGTCGGCCACGGCTACGGCTACGGCTACGGCTACGGCTACGGTGAAGCTGGCTCCAACCGGCCACGCGCCGGGGGACCGCTTCGGGTCCCCCGGCGCAGCCGTTGGCGGCACTGCCGTCCCCGGCCCGGCCGTGCCGGGATCAGCTGCGGGTGCAGGTGCGGGCGTGACGCGCTCGCTGACCGTTCCTCCGGGCCCCCGTCGTGGCCCTACGCGGTCGGCCCCGGTGGGCGGATGAGGGCGCGGTCGCGGCCACGACCAACGCCAGCACGAGCGGACCCAGCAGCAACATCATCGACACGGTCATCCACGCCTCCCACGGATCGTCGAGCAGGGCGTTGGTCCCTGTGTCCTGCCCCGCATCGCGGACACCATGCCGACCACGTTCATACCGCCCGCAGCCGGTAGGGCACCCGGCGCGGCGGTCAGGACGTCGTGGGCAGCCGGGGTCATTGGCGTAGACGGGGTTCGGCTCGCGTTCATACTGCGACAGGGCAAGGCTCACGGTAGACGGGATGATGACCCAGGACACTTTGCCCTGCCGGTAGGACTGGCGCAGCGCCCGCCCGACGGCCTGGACGATGTCGATCACGCTGGACTTGGGGTCGGCGGAGCAGACGGCGTCGACTGCGGCGACGTCGATGCCCTCGGTGAGCAGCCGGCTGTTGCAGAGGATGCCGCGCTGCCGAGGGCAGGATCTGCGCGTTGTTGCCGGGATTGGTCTCGCCAACCGGAACGACACCGGCTGGGACGCCGCGAGCCGCCCCTTGCCCGGGGCGGGCACCGTCTGCCCGGCGGCCGCCGCACTGGCCGTGGCCGAGCGGACGGGGGCGCTGGCCGAGGCGCTATTCTTTCGGCTTCACCACAAGCTGATCATGTGTTAGACGGGGGATTCATCGTGATGCTCAACACCAGGAGACTGCTCTCCACCGCTCTCATCGCCACGGCCGCATGCGGCCTCGCCGCCTGCGGGCCGGACAACTCGGGCGACTCCACCGGCTCCTCGACCGGCGCCCCCAGCGCCGTACCCACCGTCGCCGCCACCGGTACCGCTGCGGGTGCCGCCAAGCCCGCGCCGAGCGGCAAGCCGTCCGCGGGCACCGACGACGGGCCGCAGGGCATCTGCACCCACGAGCCGCTGCCGGCTGGCCAGAAATGGGTCATCCCGACCAAGGGCACCTCGGCCACCGCCCTGGTCTACCAGGACGTCAAGGACGAGTGCGGCGTCAACGCCGTGCAGTTCACGCCGACCGGCGCCGCCAAGACCGCGTCCTTCGCACCCACGGCCAAGGGCCACCTGAACTCGGTCGTGGTGGCACCGAAGGAGGTCGACGTCGCCGGGCTCGTCAAGCACATCAACGAGTGCATCGCCACGCCGCATGACAACAAGGGCTCCTACCCCTGCCAGAACAACTACTTCCGCGTGACGCTCGATGCCTCGGGCAAGGTCGTCGACATGTTCGAGCGCGCCGAATCCTGACCCGAACCGGCCCGCGCCCCGACCGCCCCGGCGGGGCGCGGGCCGATCTTTCGCTCGTTGGGCATTTACTGATCGTTTCAAAATGAGTTGAGCTGCACTCTTGTGCTCGACGATCTTGGTAGGCAAGCTGTCCGAGTGCATGTTGATCTTGTGCCGGATGACCTGTGGGAGCAACTGACTCCGCTGCTGCCGCCCGCTCCCGAACGGCGCCACCGCCACCCTGGGCGACTACGGGTCCCGGACCGGGCGGCCCTGGCCTTGCGCAGCAGCGCGGCACGGTAGTAGTCGAGGTAAGCGAGCACCAGCTCGCGGGGGTCGGTCAAATGGTCCGGCGGCTCAGCTGCAGGCTCTGGCGAAACGATCACGCGTCGGACGGTAGCGCCGCGCGGGCTCAGCAGACCACTCAATCTCGCCGGGCCGACGGGCTTCCCACGGTTCTGGGCTATGCCGTGCAGCCACCGCACGATCTTCAAGAGTCAACACAACCCCCGATGATCACGCGATGCCCGTGCCCGTTCCCTGCCGGGTCCGCGACAAGATCGCGAACCCGGACTGAGGTGTCAGGAGCGATCGAACAGAGTGACTAGTTCTCCCAGGTCAGAGCCGGTACGTGTGACCAAAGTTGCCCGGCCATCAGGCTCGGCTCAGGCATGGTGCCCGGGGCGGCCAGTGCTCACCTACGCAGCCAACAAGCGGACGAGCGCATCGGCCAGGCCTCGCAGGAAGCCGAGGTGGACCGACGCGTCATAGCGTCTCGCTCCGAACGCGGCCGGTGACGTCCTGTCGCACGCGGGCCCGGTAGCGCAGCGGCGACTCGCCGACGACCCGTTTGAACGCCGTACTGAAGGCGCTCTCCGAGCCGTAACCCAACTCCTCGGCGAGCGCCGCGACGCGGGCGTCACCGTCCCGAAGCGCGCGCTGGGCGAGCAGCATGCGCCACCGTCCCAGGTAGGTCAGCGGTGGCACACCGGCCGCCTCCCGGAACCGCTCGGCGAAGGTCGTCCGGGACATCGCGGCGGCCCGTGCCAATTCCTCGAGCCCCCAGGGGCGCCCGGGGCGGCCGTGCAGCAGGTCGAGGGCGGGACGGAGGCGCTCGTCGACGAGCAGCCGCAGCCAGCCGGACGGTAGCGCGCACTGGTCGACATAGGACCGCAACAGCTCCAGCAGGAAGAGCTGACCGTACTGCCGGATCGCGAAGGCCGAACCGAGCCGCTGCGCGGTCGCCTCGTCGAAGAGACGCAGCAGGGCGGCGAGGAGCCGGTCGCCGTCACCGGCCGACCTGATGTGGGCCAGTGGCGGAAGTGATTCGAGGAGGAGCGTTCTTCCGGCTTCGTTCAGACTGACGCAGCCGCCGATGACGATGTCGTCGGCGTCGCGGTCGGAGCGCGTGAAGCGGTCGGTGGAGAAGTCGGATTCCGGCTGCACCTCCTGGCGGGGTTCGGCGCCGGCCTCGAACGCGACCCAGGAGCGGCCGGTGAGGATCGCCACGTCACCCGCCACGAGGTCGACCGGTTCGTCGATCCCGTCGGTGGTAAGGCGAGCCCGACCGCTGACGAGCGCGAAGAACTTGACCGGGTCGGAGAGCGGTCCGCGGCCCCACCATCCGCCGCGGGCCGCGATGCCGCCGGTGAGGACACCGCGGACCTCGACGAGATCGAGTGCCTCGGAGAGTCGGTCGGGGGTCATGTCCGTACTCTCGCTCAAAAAATCGGGACTCACAAGTATTCATCGTCCAGCCGTTCCCCGGCAGGCTGGTGGCAGTACCCCGCCAACGGACCTCAGGAGAGAACATGCGTTACCGCGGCCTCGGCAAGACCGGGATCAAGGTGAGCCCCTACGCTCTCGGCGCCATGATGTTCGGTGCCCTCGGCAACCCCGACCACGACGACTGCGTCCGCATCATCCACCGCGCCCTGGACGCCGGCATCAACCTCATCGACACGGCCGACATGTACGCGCACGGCGAGTCGGAGGAGATCGTCGGCCGTGCGCTGAAGGGCCGTCGGGCCGACGTCGTGCTCGCGACGAAGGCACGGAACCCGATGAGCGACGAGCCGAACCACCAAGGCGCGTCCCGGCGTTGGCTGGTGCGCGCGTTGGAGGACTCGCTGCGTCGCCTCGATACCGACTACGTCGACGTCTACCAGATTCACCGCCCGGACCCCGACACCGACATCGAGGAGACGCTCGGGGCTCTCACCGACCTGCAGCGAGCCGGCAAGATCCGCGCCTTCGGCACCTCGGCCATGCCAGCCTCCGAGCTCGTCCGCGCCCACTGGGTTGCCGAGCGGCGCGGCCTCGCCCGGCCGCGTACCGAGCAACCGGTGTACTCGATCCTCAACCGGGGCATCGAGCGCGAGGTGCTCCCGGTGGCGCAGGAGTTCGGCATGGGCACACTGGTCTGGTCGCCGCTCGGCGGCGGGCTGCTGACCGGACGCTACCGGAAGGGCCAGCAGGCCGCGACGCACCGCTCGCAGTACGGCTTCCAGCACCTCAAGGACGACCGGCGGCTCGACGTCGTCGAACAGCTCATCCCGCTCGCCGAAGAGGCGGGCATGCCGCTGACCCATCTGGCGATGGGCTTCGTGCTCGCTCACCCCGGCGTCACATCCGCGCTTCTCGGACCGCGGACCATGGCACACCTGGACGATCTGCTCGCGGGCGCCGAGGTCACGCTCTCGGACGACGTCCTGAACCGGATCGACGCCATCGCGCCGCCCGGCACGGACACGGGCACGCTCGACATGGCCTACCAGCCGCCGGCCGTCCGCCAGCGGGAACTGAGGCGTCGGCCGCCGGTCGAACGTGCAGCGGCGTGACAACAGTGCCTCGGCACAGCGCGGTGCGGACAGCGTCAGCCCCGACAGCCCCAGCGTTTGCCGGCGCCGGAAGGGCTCCTGCCCGCCGCGCTCGTGGGCGCCGGCCGGCGGTGCTGTTGTTCGCCGCGGGCGCGCATTTCGAGGTCCTGGGATGCGCGCCCGCGCGGACTACGGAAGGGGGGAGCCGCAGTTGCTTGACCCCGTAGCGGACCGCAGCCATGACAGAACAGATCGTCCCTGAGACGACAGCCGGCGGTCCGCGTGATATCGCCTCGGCTTCCTCGGAGGCCTGCGCCTGGCGCGCTGGGGCTGGGCGCGGTGGGCGCGCAGCTCGGTGATGCGGCTCACGACCCGAGCGGAGTGCATGGCCTGGCCCAGGCGATCAGGTGTACGCGAAGGCTCCGGGCGCGGTTGTGGTGCCGCCCGCCGTCGTCACGGTGACGTTCGCCGGGCCAGGGGCGGCCGCGGGGGGAGTGATGGCGGCGATCCGGGTGTTGGAGATGATCCCGAAGGCGGCCGCGACCCCGCCGATCGTCACCGACTGGGTGGACGCGAGCTCGGTGCCGACGATCAGGACCGGATCGCCGCCGGCCGTCGAACCTGAGGAGGGGGTCACGGAGGTGATGCCGGGCGGCCCCACGTAGGTGAAGGTGGAGTGTCCGTAGGAGTTGCTGCGCGTGACGACGGTGACCGGCACGGGGCCGGCTGTCTGCGCGGGCGGCACCGTCACGGTGACCTTGTCGTCCAGGACGGACGACGGGGTGACAGCGACGGTGCCAAAGCGCACCGATGTGGTGGTGATCAGGCCCCGGCCGGTCACGGTCAGGATGCCGCCCCCGGTCAGCGGACCCGAGGTCGGGCTGGTCCCGGTCAGCACCGAGTCCGGGAGGTAGTAGAAGCGGCCTACGGCCCGGGTGGTGAGCTGCCCGAGGGTGGCCTCGATCTCGACATCGGTGACCAGGCGCGGCGAGACGGCCAGGATCTCCTGGTCGTTGAGGACCGTGAAGGAGGCAGCCGGCTGGCAACCGAAGCGCACGGCGGTGGTGTCGCCCAGCCCTTCCCCGATGATGTTCACCGCCGTCCCACCCGACACGGGCCCCACGTCCGGGTACGCACCGGGCGGCCGGGGCAGCACGCGCACGGTCTCGTCGCCGTTGTTGACCACGTAGACGTCGAGGTCGTCCGGGGTGACCACCAGCCAGGACGGCGCGTGGAAGCCCGCCACCGTGTCTACGATCTCGTTCCTGACGAGGTCGATGGTGGAGACGCTGTCATCGCCGTCGCACGCCACGTACGCGAGCAGCCCGTCGTGGCTGACCGCCACGCCGAAGGGAATGGACAGCCCCGTGACCGTGTGCACGACGGTGTGCGTGGCGGTGTCGATGACGTCCAGTCTGTTGCCGCCGTACTCCGTCACATAGACGCGTTGTCCGTCGGGTGAGGGCGTCACTGCTCGGGGGAAGAGGAACCCGGGGAGAGTCGCGATGACGGTGAGGGTGGCGGTGTTGATGACCGTGACCGCGTTCGCGCCTTCCTCGGTGACGTAGAGCTGCGTCCCGTCGGGTGTGGCCGCCACATTGCGCGGACCGGTGCCCACCGGTACCGAGGTGACGAGCGTGTTGGTGGCCGTGCTGATCACATCTACCCGGTTCCCCCCTGGCTGGCCACATAGAGCCGGGAGCCGTCGGGTGACACCGTAAGACCGAGGGGCTTGTCCAGCCCTGGGACGCTGGCGGTGACCCGGTGGGTGGTGGTGTCGATGACCGCTACCGTGTCGGATCCGAAACCGGCCACATAGGCGCGCAGCCCGTCCGGGGCGACCGTGACGCCCCACGGCCCGCTGGTCACACCGATCGTGGCGATGACACTGCGGGTGGTCGTATCGATCACGCTGACGCTGCTGCTCCCGAAGTTGGTCACGTAGACGTGCCGACCGTCCGGGGTGATCGCCGCCACGATGGGGGCGTGCCCCACCGGTATCTCATCCGTCACCAGCGGCTCATTCGCCTCCATGACAACCCCCCGGCTCCGGGGCGCCGCCCGTACGGGCGGCCGAGGCATTGGTGAAATCGGTGCAGCGGACGGGGATCGAAGTGCCTCCCGCTGGAGCACGTTGGATGGTGTTGCTGACGATGATCACTACCGGAACCATGACGCTCTCTCCCTCCCCGAATTTTCTGCCCCCTGGTCGCGACGGCCTGGGTGTCGGAGATCGCCGCGAACGAGGCCAGGACGCCGCAGGTCACCGCGTCGGTGTAGGTGAGGTTGCTGCCGCACAGCACGACCGCCTCGCCGCCGAGATCAGAGCCGTGGGAGGGGGTGAGGCTGGTCAGGACGGGGGCCATGAGGCTCTTCTCCTTCTCCTGATGCCCGGGAGACGGTGTTCCCTGGCCTGTGGTTGTCGGCACAGGCACCGGGACGTCGCCGCCCGCCACGCGCCGCGGGCGGGCGGGCGGGCGGCGACTCGGTGGTCGTGCGGTCCGTGCCTGGCCGTCCCTGACGGTCAGACGATCGTGAAGGGCTCGGCGTTGGAGTTGCCGCCGCAGGTGTGGACCGTGATACTTCCGACCCCGGTGGCGAGTCCGCCGGGCACGGTGGCGACGAGCTGGGTGTCGCTGACGGGGGTGAAAACCGCGGTGGCGGTGGCGGCGGCGCTGTCGGTGAAGGTGACGGTGTCGACGTTGACGAAACCGGTGCCGTTGACGGTGATCTGGTCCCCCGCAGTACCCGATGCGGGCAGCACCGAGGTGATGGTCGGCGCGAGGTAGTAGTCGATCTGGGTGGTGCCCGAGGTACTGGTGCCGCCGGCGGTGGTGATGGTCAACGGCTGGGTCGAGACCGTGGTGACCTGGCCCGGGTTGGCCGGCGCGGTGAAGGTGACCTGGCCCGCCTGGGTGGGGGCGACCGCCACGGTACCGACGGTGCCCACCGCGACGTGCGTGCCGGTGAGGAAGTTGGTGCCGAACAGCGTGACCGCACCGCCGGTGGCGGCCGGCAGGCAGGTGACGTTCGTCCCCGTGGTGGTCGGTGTGGCGATGACGAAGAACGGCAGCGCGTTGCTGGTGGCGCCGCTGCTGCTGGTGACGCTGACCGAGACCTGGCCGGAGCACGGCGCCGAGCTGGGCACCACGAAGGTGACCTGGGTGGCGGTGACAGTCGTCGGAGTGACCGTCGCCGCACCGAAGTTCACCCTCGTCGTGGTGGACAGAGAGGTGCCGTTGATCTGGACGGTGTCCCCGGCCTTGCCCTGGTTGGTGGTGGTCGTCGTGTCCACCAGCGAAGTGATGGTTGCCATGATCTTTCTCCTTCGAACGGTGCCTGCCGCCCTGCCGCGAGTGAGCAGGAGCAAGCGGATGGATGACGCGGCCAAGCAGCCGCATGGGCAGCCCCCGTGGGCGCAGCGGGGGCGGGAGGACATGTGAAGGCCGTTGCCTCAGGGCGCCTGGGCGGGTGGTCCTGTGTGAGGCGACGAGGCGCCACCTCACGGGGCGCCGTCAACCTCGCTCAACTTCGTGGTTGCAGCGCGGTCGGAGCAGACATGGGCGCGTTCGCCCACTGCGCCAGGAACCCGTCGCGGAAGAGGACAAGTTGAATGCCCTGGGTTTTCAGCATGGGGCGGTCAAAGGGGCGGTGGCGGCGAAGTTGTTCGGGGCGTTGCCGGCCACGATGCTGGCGAGCAGCGTGATGGAGCCCGCGTTCCGGTAGATGCCGCCGCCGTTGACGCTGGCGGTGTTACCGGTGACGCTGCTGGCGGTCATCGTCAGCGCGGTGTCGGTGTAGATGCCGCCGCCGTACGAGGCGTGGCTGCCCCGGACGGCGCTCGAGGTGATGGTCAACGACCCGCCGAGGTTGGCGATGCCGCCGCCCGCGCCGAGGGCGGCGTCACCGTTGCTGATCGTGACCGTGCCCAAGGTGAGCTGCCCGTGGGCAAACGGGAATTCCTAGGGCCTGTCCACTGGCTGTAGGTGCAAAACGGCGCAAGGATCAGGTCACCGCCCCCGCGGCGTTGGCTTCGTCGACGGCATTGACCAACGCCGTCTCGCTGCACGGCACGACCACCACTTGCGCCGAACCCACGGCATCTGCGGGTGCTGCCGCAGCGGTGAGCAAGAGCCCGCCGACCGCGCCGGATCCGGCCAGTAATCGAAATATGTTGATGGCTCGCACAACGCCCCCTTGGACGTATGAGCCACCCTCATCAGCCGATGCACCGCGAGAGCGCGTCGGCCGACGGCTTCCTCCGGTGGGTGCCCTCGCGAACCCGCGCCAGTATGCGCAGGCAGATGCCAGCTGCGTTCCCCAGCGGAGGGATGGGCAGCCCACCTGGTCGAATACCACAAGTAAGCCATCAGGGCTGCGTACGAACAAGAGCTTTGACGGTTCGCCACCCATTCAGCGGAGCGCACACGAGTGTCTAAAGACTTCTTCGGGGCGGACGGGCCCCACGCCGGAGGCCGTCTCGGGTGAGCTGGGGACTGGGTGCTTGTGCACTGATCGCCTGTGCCGGTCGTTGTACCGGGCATGACGGTTGCGGAACGGAACTGGTGGACGCTGGCGCGGGTGCGCTTCCTGGAGGAAGTCGATGTCGGGGCGGTGCATCCACGGCGCCGGCGGGTCTTCCGACTGGGGGAAGAGGAGGTGATGGTCCAATGGGGCCTCGCCGGACGGCGGGTGGACCGGGGCACCTGGTGGACCAGCATGGACATCAACGGTGCGTACATCGTGATGTCCACCTCGGTCGAGGTCCTCGAAGTACTCGAGGAACAGCCGCCCACCAGTTGGTGAACCGGCGGCCGGCGCAAAGCCCCCCGGCAATGGCCTGGGCGACGCCGGTGCCGGCTTCTCGTAGCCGCACGGCCCGCTGCGACACACGTGGCATCCCATCGACTCGCTACCTCGAAGTGATCGGATCAGGGCATTTAATGATGTTTTGTCCTGATTTTTTGTCAGGCGCCCTGTCATCCCCGCGCCTTGTAGCGTGAGGGGCGCAGGGCGCTTCGCTGTGAGGAGAGGTGAACCCGCGGATGAGTGCCCGTACTCGCGGACAAGGCGATCTGCCGTGGTACCAGGTCAGCCGTCACCGGCCCGTGGCCGTGTTCAACACGGCCACGGCCGGTGGGACGACCCCGGTCCGAACCGCCGTCGCGTCCGCCCCGATCGGCTCGGGTGGACGACGTGCAGAGCGCGGCGTGGGGGCGGTATCGATGGGGGGCGCGCTGCTGTCCGGCATGGCGCTGCTGGCGGCTGCGGCTCCACCGGTGGCCGCCGCGCCGGTGGGGGCCGTGCCGGTGCGGGCGCAGCGGGCTGACCCGTCGCAGACCTTCACCTTCACCGGCGCTTCGCAGACCCTGACGGTCCCGGCGGGGGCGGTGGTGACGATCACCGCGGACGGCGCGGGTGGCGCCGACAACACCGGCACCGCCTGTACCGTCACGGGGACGGGCGGGACGGGCGCGCAGGTCGTGACCACCCTGCCGCAAACCACCGCCCCGACGACGTTCACCATCGACGTCGGCGGTACCGGCGGCAAAGGCTGCAACGGCACCGGGACGGGGGGTGCCGGGGGGTTCAACGGCGGCGCCCCGGGTGGGGGCGGCGCGGGCAGTGGTGCCCATTTCGAAGGTCCGGGTGGGGGCGGAGCCTCCAGCGTCAGCGCGGGCGGCTCCTTGCTGGTGGTCGCCGGGGGCGGCGGTGCCGCCGGCGGCACCGGAGCCGGCTCTGCGGGAGGGAACGGGGGCAACGGCGGAACAGCGGACGGCACCGGCGGTACCGCGGGAAGTGCCACCGGCCCTGGGGCTTCGCCGGGGCAGGGCGGGGACGGTGGCAGCACCACCACCAGCACCGGTGGCGCCGGCGGGGCCGCCGGCACCGCCGCATTCTGTGCGGCCACGCATGGCGGGCCGGGAGGCGGGTTCACCGGTGCCGCGGTCGGCACCGGCGGCACCGGCGGCACCTTCGACGGCGGCTGCACCTCCACTACCGGTGCCGGTGGGGGCGGCGGGGGCGGATACTTCGCCGGCGGGGGCGGCGGCAGCGCCACCGTCAACAGCAACGGCACCTCGGCGGGCGGGGGTGGAGGCGGTGGGGGCAGCAGCTTCGCCACCCCCACGGGTATCCCCACGTCCTACGCGCCGTCGACGATCGGGACGGCGAACCACAACGGCCAGGTGACCATCTCCTACACGGTCCCGTCCTTGACCATCACCAAGACCCACACCAGGCACTTCACCCAGGGGCGGGACGGCACCTACACCATCACCGTCGGCAACGCCGCCGGAGCCGCCCCGACCGACGGCACCACGGTCACCGTGTACGACACCCTCCCCGACGGGCTCAGAGCCGACAGCATCAGCGGCACGGGATGGAACTGCACCCTGAACAACCTCACCTGCACCCGCAGCGACGTCCTTGCCGCCGGAAGCAGCTACCCGCCCATCACCCTGGAGGTCGACGTCTCCTGCAGCGCCCGCGACCAGGTGACGAACACCGTCACCGCCATCGGCGGCGGCGACACCGCCAACCACATCGCCTCCGACCCCACCAGGATTAAGCGCCACGACCGCCACGAGCGCTGCGAGCGCCACGAGCACTGGTAGACCGACCGACCCGGACCAGTAGACCGACCCGGACCAACGGCGGGGCCGTCCGCACGACGGCCCCGTAGGAAGCTGCCCACCGTATCGCGCCGGTCGGCGCGATACGGGGAGGTCTCCGCGGTCTTCTTCGCGGGCGCCGCCTTCTTCGCCGCGGGCTGCTTCGCACGTGCCGGCAGTCCGGCCAGGGCCTGCAGCCACGGCGTAGAACTGCGCGACGTTGGTCGCAGACTGCTCGGGGGTGAGGGTGGTGTCGAAGACCCGGTCGACGGGGGTGCGGAAGCGGTCCTTCAAGTCCTTGGGCAGGCCGAGGAGTTCGGCGATGAGCCGGATCGGCAGCGGGTCAACCGACCCAATGAGGCCGGTCGATCCGACGCTGTGTCGGGTTGGCCTGCCTGATTGCGTTGCGGGACGCTTTCGGGCCCTCTGCGTGGTCACAGAGGGCCCGATGCGGTCTCCCTGGTCGAGCAAAGTTTCGGGGTAGGGGTGGATCAGTTGCCCGGCGTGATGGTGGGCAGGTAGCCCTTGGGTCCAGTCGCGGGGTTGCGGAGCGTGTCGCGGCTGGAGGGTCGGCGGGCAGCTTGGGCGATCTGGAAGAAGCGGAGCGGGACTGGGCGGCGACGCCGCAGATGCGGCGAGTGCGGCTGCGTTCGATGGTCTCGTGGCTCCTGAGGTAGCCGTTGAAGTGCTCGACGCGGTTGCGCAGGCGGAAATGGAAATAGTGGTGGACTCAAGCAAGCCGTCCGTGGTCGAGTGCCTGCCAGAAGTGGATGTCGGCCTCGCGGGCGAAGGTGAGGAACTCACGGCGGCAGACCTGAGGCGCTGGCGTACATCTCCCCTGTCCGCAGCTCGGCGGTCAACTTCTACGGGGGAGATCACCGTCAACTGTGAACGCAGACTCGCCTGGCTCGACGATCGCGGGCACCGGCCGCTGCGCAGGCGCGGTACCGGTGCCCGGCCACGGTCGACATCCGGCAGCCCCAGTACGGTCGTTCCCGTCGGCCTGGAGGAATGGGGCTGCATCGGGCGCTGAACGCTGCCGGGCATCTCACGTCCCTCCCAGCCCGGCGGCGTGCGTTGCGCCAAGTGGGTGATTGGCAGTCATATGCCTTGTTTCAACGGCGGTTGGATGACTCACTTGTGGTGTCCGATCAGGGGGCTGCCCATCCCTCCGTTGGGGAAGGCAGCCCATCGGTATGTGGTGGTGCGTGCCTGTCACAGGCCCTCGAAGGCGCCCATCGGAGGAGGCTGTCGGCCGACGTGCTTTCCCAGCGCACGGGCTGACGAGGGTGGCTCAGGCGTCCGGGGAGGCGTTCTTGCGAGCCATCAACATACTTCGAGTGCTGTTCGGGACCGGTGCTGTCGGTGCGCTCACCCTCACCGCCCCGGCGGCACACGCGCAGACCGCACGTGCGGCGTACACGGTGATCGTGCCGTGCAGCGAAGCCGCGTTGGTCAGCGCCGTCAACGCGGCCAACGCCGCCGGTGGCGGTGCCCTGATCCTGGCACCCTTTTGCACGTATTCCCTCACCAGCGCCCACAGTTCGGGTGGGGCCGGCGGACCGGCGGGGCTGCCGAACATCACCACGTCGATCACCATGACCGGGCTGGCCACCCAGATCACCCGCGCGCCCGGTGCGCCCGCGTTTCGCATCATCGAGGTGGACGGGCCCTCGCACCTGCCCGCCGACAACGGCCAGCTCGCCTTGACCGCGGTCGCCATCAGCAACGGTGACGCCGGTTTCGGGGTGGGCGGCGGCATCGCCGACCTCGGCGGGTCGGTCGTCCTGATCGGCGGGGGTGTCAGCAACAGCCGTGCCTCGTTCGGCGGCGGCATCTACACCGACACCGCACTGACGATGACCACCAGCAGCGTCACCGGCAACACCGCCACGGTCGACGGTGGCGGCATCTACCAGAACGCCGGCTCCGTCGCGCTGGTGGGCACCAACGCCTCCGGCAACACCCCGGACAACTGCGCCGCCACCCCGCCCCTGACCGCGCTCTGCTGAAGCCCGACGGCGGCATCCCGGGACACTCCCGCCCACCCACCCGGGCGGCAGTCAGGTCGACGGCGCGGGGGAACCACGCCGCCCGCACCACATTCCCGTCCCCGCCCCCGCCGGGCCAGCGACTTCCGGCAGCGCTGCGAGCCCTGCCCCGTGACTGCCGGAACCCGGTCATGCCCTGTGCGACGGACCGTCGATTCGCCGGCTCCGGCGCACTGGGCAGCAGTGTCATCCGCAACAGCAAGGGAGACCAGTCATGGCACCCGTCATCACCTCCATCTCGCCCACCTCGGGCCACTCCGGCCAGACCATGACCATCACCGGCACCGGTCTGGGGAGCCTGAGCACCACCAAGGTGAACATCGGCACCAAAACGGTCACGCCCACCACGGCCAGCAACACCTCCGTCACCTTCCCCATCCCGTCGGGGTGCAGCGGCCAGGCCAACGTCACCGCGACCGTCTCCGGGGTCAACAGCAACAGCAGCGCCTTCTTCTACGTCGCCGCCCCGACGGTCACGTCGCTGACCCCCAGCACCGGCCCCGCCGCGCCCGGCGCCATCGACGTCTTCGGCACCGGTTTCGCGACCGCGACCTCGGTCGCCTTCGACGCGATCGGCACCGCCGTCCCCACCGTCCTGTCGGACAGCCACCTGAGCGTCACCCCTCCGGCCCACGGCGCCTTCACTGGCTGCACCGACGCGGCGGACGTGATCGTCAGCAGCAGCGGCGGCACCAGCTCCCCGATCGGCGCGGCGGGTCAGTTCACCTACTACGCACTGCCGACGGTCACCGGCGTGACGCCCAACACGGGGCCGGCGGGCACCACCGGGGTCATCGTCTCCGGCACCTGCTTCGTCGACGTCAGCTCCGTGACGTTCACCCCGGTCGGCGGTGGCGCGTCCACCCCGGCCAACAACGTCAGCCTCATCGGTGTGGGCAGCCTGACCCTCGACGTGCCCACCCTGGCCGCGGGCACCTACGACATTCAGGTCACCAACCCCGGCGGCACCAGCGCGGCCGTCGCCGCCGACCACTTCACCGTCGTCTAAGCCCCGGGCGAGCCCGAGCACCGAACAGCGGGCAGCACAGTCGCCCCCTACCCGCAGCCCGTCGACTCGGACCCGACGGGCCGCGACGACAGACCCCCTGTGCCCTGGCCGCCCACAGCGGCCTGGGCACCCTCGCCAGCCACGCAAAGGAGCACCCGATGGCTCCGGTCATCAGCAGCATCAACCCCAACCACGGGCCGGCCACGGGGGGCACGGCCGTCACGATCAACGGCAGCGGCTTCACCGGCGCGACCTTGGTGAAGTTCGGAACCGTGCCGGTGTCGTCATTCACGCTGGTCAGCGACAGCCAGATCACCACCATCGCCCCCGCGGGCACCGGTTCGGCCGCTGTCACCGTCACCACGCCACTCGGCGGCACGAGCAACGGCGTCACCTATACCTACGGCACCGTGCCGGTGATCACCAGCCTGAGCCCGGCCTCGGGCACGGCCGGCACCTCGGTGGTCATCAGCGGCTCCGGGTTCACCGGCGCGACATCAGTGCACTTCGGAACCGCCTCGGCGACGTTCACGG
>NZ_JBHWDU010000076.1:29246-40863 GCF_042734825.1 Kitasatospora sp. NPDC059648
GGCCACGGCTCCCGCAGGCTCCGGAACGGTCCAGGTCACGGTCACCACACCGGCGGGCACCAGCAACGGTGTGACGTACACCTACATCAACGCACCGGCGATCACAGGCCTGACCCCGAACCAGGGGCCGACCAGCGGCGGGAACACCGTCACCATCTCCGGCACCGGCCTTTCGGGTGCGACCTCGGTGCTGTTCGGTACCCACGCCGCGACGATCACCGCAAACACCGCCTCCCAGATCACCGTCACCGCACCCGCGGGAGCGGCGCAGTCGGTCAACGTCACGGTCACCACCTCGGCGGGCACCAGCAACCCGCTTCCCTACTTCTACGTCGCGGCCCCCGCCGTCACCGGCCTGATTCCGACCATGGGACCGAGTGGTGGCGGGAACACCGTCACCATCTTCGGCTCCGGCCTGACTCTCACCAGCGCCGTGCACTTCGGGTCCGCCGCGGCCAGCAACATCACCGTGATCTCCGACAGTCAGATCACGGTCACTGCGCCCGTCGGTACGGGGACCGTCCTGGTCACGACCACCACACCGGGCGGCACCAGCACCATCGGGCTGGGCAACGCCTACTACACCTATGTCGCACCACCGGTCATCAACTCCCTCAGCCCCGCCCAGGGTTCGGTGGCCGGCGGCGACGACGTCCTGATCAGGGGAAGCAACCTCACCTACACCGACGCCGTGTTCTTCGGCACCGCCCCGGCGTCCTTCGCCGCGGTCTCCGACACCATGGTCGTCACCACCTCACCGCCCGGTGCCGTCGGCCCGGTCACCGTCACCGTCCACTCCCCGGGCGGCACCAGCAACGGCGCCACCTTCCAGTACCAGCCGTAGCGCATCCCGAACGCCAGCGTCCACATCAAAGGAGGCGTCGTACACATTGATGAGCGGTGGATGACGAGACGATCAGCTGCGGGTCCTCCGGTGACGGGCACGACGGTCGCCTGGGGTGAAGTCGATGTCGGGGCGGTGCATCCACTGCGCCGGCGGGTCCTCTGACTGGGGGAAGAGGAGGTGATGTCCCAGGGGCCTCGCCGGACGGCGGGTGGACCGGGGCACCTGGTGGACGAGTACGGACGTCAACGGCACGCACATCGTGATGTCCGCCTCGGTCGAGGTCCTCGAAGTACTGGACGAGCAGCCGCCCACCAGCTGGTGAACCTGCGGCCGCCGCAAAGCCCCCGGCATCCCGGGAGCGTTTTCCGGCGAGGTGGCGGCGCAACAGCCGTCGGGCCGCAAATTTCGGTGCGGCAGGCGCGCCGAGAGCGCCGGGACCGTCGCGTTCGGGTCTGCCGGGGTCGTCCTCGCCGGCCGGCCGTGCCGCTCTTCGCCGCGGGCGCGCAGCCCCACTCCTGGAATGCGCGCCCGCGCGGACTACGGAACGGGGGTAGCCGTAGTCGCTCACGGTCCGGGCCAGAGGCCGGTTCTCCATGGTGTGGCAGGTTCGCGAACTGGCCGCCGGCTGGTCCCCGGCGGGTCAGCCGTCCAGCTTCGCGTACAGGCCACGGCCCGGGCGCTGGGCCCGGCCGGCCTTGGCCAGGCGCTCCGGCATGGTGCGCGTCGCCGTGGCCGAGGAGTTGCACTTCGGTCGCGCGGCTGCGGCTGCACATGTCGCAGCCCCCGCTCAGCCAGCGCATACGTGAGCTCGAGAACGAGCTCGGCTGTCAGTTGTTCCAACGCTCCGCGCAGGGCGTACGGCTCACCGAGGCCGGTTCGGTCCTGCTGGGCGAGGCAAGGGAGTTGCTCGACGCGGCAGAGCGGGCGCGGGAACGGGTACGGGAGACGGGCCGGCGGCGCACCATCGTGGTGGGCACCGTTGCCGGAGCCGGTCTCGAATTCGGCCCCCGCGCGGCCGCGGCCTTCCGCCGTACCCATCCCGACGCGCAAGTACGGCTGTGCGAGGCGGATATCAGCGACCCGACGGCGGGGCTGCGGTCCGGTCGGGTCGACGTCGCTCTGACTGCACGTGTCGGAGTGCCTGCATGCCATCGTGTGGCAGGGTGCCGTCGGCATCCTCCCCGCCGGTGCGACCCACCGCCACCGGACCGAGGGCATCGCCTTCGTCCCGCTGACCGACTACCCGCCGAGCCGAGTCGTGCTCGCCTGGCCGTCAGAGGCCCCCGACCCTGCAGTCCTCGCCTTCGTCGAAGCGGTCGGTGCGAGGACCGTCCCGGACACGGACGGAGCGCCACGTACCGCCTACGACCTCTTCAACCGGCCGCCGCACCTGCTGAACACCCCCTGGCCGGACCGCTTGCACGATCACCTGGACTTTGAAGCGCCCATGGGACGGACAGGACGTGGATTTCTCAACGGAGACGTCCGTCGGCTGCCGGGACCGGGAACACACGCCTTCCCTGTCGAACGCATTACCACGGCAAACAAACGGGCGGGTGGGCGGCCCAAATCGGTCCGACCGCCATGAGTAACTCATCCGGTCACGGAAGAAAACTTCTATCGGGTTCCCTTCTCACCCCAACAGCCGCTCACACTCGCCTCGAAAACGATCCCGTACGGCCAAGCCCGAAGCCATTCCGCTCCGTTTTCAGTTCCGGCGGTTCGGCTGCAGTGTCAGGACGAGGAGAAATCTCGCCGGTCCGCGGCAGAGGGCCCGGGCAAGGCCCGGGCAGTCGTCTCCGGCGTCGAGGCGGTGGCCTCCGCGGACGGTCCCGGGCGGGCGCCGTCCCGTGACCCGTGCCGCGAGGCCCTTCGGTCCCTGCCCTTCGCCGCCGCCGTGGAACGCACGCCGGGCTCGGCCTGGTCCGCGGGAGACCGCCGGCCGGCCCGCGACCGCCGTCACCCGTTCGCCCCCGGCGTCGGCGAGGAGGCCGACCCCGATTCCGACCGGCCGTCACGGCCCGTCGGGTGAGCGGGCCGCTCGCCGTGGAACCGGGTCACCGCCCGGTCCGCGGCCGGAGCGGCCACGGATCGCGGGCGACCGATCCGGCACGCGTCCCGGGACGGCGCCGCGGCGCCGGAAGCACGACGTGGCCGTTCGAGAGGGACGGGGCCACGGTGTTGGACGACCGTCCAGCCCGCGTCTCTGGGAGCCCTCGGAAAAGCGGCGACGACCGCCCCGGCGCCGGTGGTGACCGCCAGGTGGGATTCGTCGAGCCGCCACCGGACCCCTACCTCGCTGCCGACGAACCCCGCGGGCATCAGGTAGAAGTTGCCTTCGAACGACAGGAGGCCGTGGAGATCGACCCTGCGCCGAACGCAGATGCGAGCGGGGAACGGCTTGGACGGCAGGGGCAGCAGGGCCCGGACCGGATGGCCGGTCCGGCGGTACCAGCGGTCCGAGCGCTCGGTCAGTCGGTCGAGGAAGTCCTGGGCCTCGTTCAGGCCGAGGTCGCCGGCCATGGTGTCCCACCAGTGGAGGACAGCGGAGCGGTGGGCACGGATGACCGGGCCGGGCGCTCCTGTCTGCGGGCGGACCGCGACGAAGGCCCCGTAGTGTTTCGCGACCTCGTGAAAGACGGCGGTCACCTTGCCGACCGTCGAGCAGACCGGCGGAGTGCCCTCGAACAGCCAGCGCTCGCCGGTGCCGCCGAGGCGGCGCAGCACCCGGTCCAGGGCCTCCACGCAGTGCGGGAGGTCATTGGTGGCGGTGAGGGCGGCTCGCCAGCGCCCGGAGCGCGTCAGCAGGCCCATGAGCAGGTACATCTCGTGCCCGCAGTCCCATCCGGCCGGCGGGCGTGGCAGCCGGACCCAGTCGAACTGCACCTCCTCCACGCTGCCGTGGCCGGGGCTCGCCCTCGCTCGGTGGCACGGCTCGTGACGCGGCCGCGTCACGTGTCGGCGCAGGGCGCGGGTGAAGGTCGAGTAGGCCCTGGGGTAGCCCAGCTCGACGATCTCGCGGTAGAGGACGTTCGCCCGCAGGTGCGGATCGTCGTCGAGGCGTTGCTGACAGTAGGGGATGAACGGCAGGAATTCGTCACGGGTCACCGGTCGGACCCCAATGCTCCGCTCGCCCTTGAGGTAGGCCCTGACCGTCTTGCGGTCACGGTCCAGGAACCGGGCGATCGCCGAGATGGACCAGCCTTGGCGGCGCAAGGCGCAGACTTCTTTGTATTCCTCTGCACTGAGCATCCGGACCCCAAACTGTCTGGCTTCACCAGCGGAAAGCACCTTGAATGAGTGAGGACTGTCAGCATGGCTGAAAAATATAGCATGCGAAAGCTTCTCCCGGGGCGGAAAAACGACTCGCTCCGAATATTACCTGGGCAATTTCGGAGATCACGGAAGGGAATTCCCCACCACTGCCGGCGATGGGAGTCGGAAAATCCGGCACAAGCCACCCCGTGCACCGTGCACCGGTGAGGAATTCCGCGAAGCACGCGGCAACCGATACCGAGTGCCGCTTGATCCGCCCGCGGGCGGGCTCCTTGGTACAGCGGGCTGCCGGGAGTCGTACGGCGGGTGGGGCTCCCGGGCAGCCGGCGCGCGGCCTCACAGCGGGAGCCGGCAGGAAACCGTCTTGGTGCCGTCGGGATGGAAACGGTACGTCCACGATCCGGCGATCCTCTCGATGAGAAGCAGTCCGCGCCCGTTCTCCTCGCAGGCGGTCGGCCGGTGTGGCCGGGGTGCGCTCGCGGAGCGGTCGCGGATGTCGATCGACAGCCCCCGCTGGTCGGCCGCGATCGTCACCCTGACCGGCTGCTCGCCGCCGGTGTGACGGATCGCGTTCGTCAGGAGCTCGGTGGTCAGCAGTTCGGCGTCATCGGTAAGATGGGCGATCCCCCAGTGGCCGAGAATGGCCTTCACGGCTCGGCGCACGGACCGCACGCACTGGGTCTCCGGCCACACGAACATGGTGATGCGTCGTTCCGGCCGGTCACACACGTCCGGGCGGGGCACGTCTGTGGAGGTCATCGTCATCCTTCGGTTTCCCTCTCCTGGTGAACGCGGTTCCCCTGTTTCGCGCTCCGCCAGGGGCTCCGGGCCGTCGGCGGCCCGGAGCGGGCTCACGGATTCTTCGCCGACGGCGTCGCGGTGGCGGCCGAGGCCTCCGGCGTCCTGTGCGACTCGGACGAACGCGGGGCGATGAGCTGTCCGGACGGGGAAGCCGTGTCCCCAGCGGAATCCGGCGCGGCGTCGGTGACCAGACTGATGCCGATGTGCTGGGCGAGGCCGTCGGCGAGTGCTGCCAGAGTGGGATGGCCCGCCACGAAGTCGCCTGCGAGCCTGACCCCGAACGAGGCTTCCAGACGGGTGCGCAACTCGATGCGGAGCAGGGAGTCGAACCCGAGTGCGTTCAGCGGGGTCTGCGGATCCAGGGTGCTGCCTCCCAGGCGGAGCACGGTGCGGATGTGATCGGCGAGGTGGTTTTCGAGGGCGGTACGACGGGCGAGACCGGCTTCCACCTCCTGCAGTTCGCGTCGGATATCGCGTGCCCCGTCCTGGCCGGCCGGCCGCGCGGAGGGTTCGCACGCCTCGGGCGTGAGGAGGGCGAACAGCGAGGACGCCCGGCCGGCCGGGGGGATCCAGGTGTCCGGCGGGCCGGGGATGACGCCGGTGCGCACGCGGCCGTGGGTGAGGAGCGCCGCGAGGGCCTGGAGCCCCTCGGAGGTGGGGATGGTCTGGTAGCCGCGGCTCGCGAAGCCGGTGGCCACCCCGGTTTCCCCCCAGGGCCCCCAGTTCACGGCCAGTGTGGGCAGGTTCAGGGCGTTGCGCCAGGTGGCGAACGCGTCGAGCCAGGCGTTGGCGGCCGAGTAGGCGCCCTGGCCCGGGTTGCCGAGCAGGGAGGCCATCGAGGAGTACAGGACGAACCAGTCGAGCGGCACTGCGGCCGTGGCCTCGTGGAGACGTCGGGCGCCAGTGACCTTGGGATGCCAGACGCGTTCGAGCTGCTCGTCGGTGATGTTGGACACCGCGGCGTCGTCGAGGACCATCGCCGCGTGGACGACACCGCGCAGCGTGCCGCCGTCGGCGGTGGCCGCGTCCACCAGTTGCTCGGCGACACCCGGCTGAGCGATGTCGCCGAGCACGACGGTGACCTCCGTCCCCTGGTCGCGCAGTTCGGCGACGACGCGCCTGGTGTCGGCGGAGGGTGGTGTGCGTCCGTTGAGGACGAGCCGGGCGGCGCCCTGGTCCGCCAGCCAGCGGGCCGTGGCGAGGCCGACCCCGCGCAGGCCCCCGGTGATGACGTAGGCGCCGTCGGCCCGCACCGGCGACGGCGCGTCGCGCAGTACGGCGGTGGTGGTGCCCTCACCGGGTACGGTCAGGACCAGCTTGCCGATGTGCCCGGCGCCGGCCATGAGGCGGAAGGCGTCGGCAGCTCGTGCGAGCGGATAGGTCCGGCACGGCAGCGGGGCGAGGGTGCCCCGGCCGAATTCGGCCATGACCTCGGCCATCAGCTCGGCGAAGGCGTCCGCGCGGTCATGCTGGAGTTCCGTCAGGTCGACCGTGCTCATCGTGATGTTGTGCCGCAGCGGCGCGAGACCGAGCGGGGTGTCGGCCAGGATGTCGCGCACGCCCAGCTCGACGAACCTGCCGAAGGGGCGCAGCGTCTCCAGTCCCGCTCTGATGGCCGGTCCGGACAGGGAGTTGAGCACCACGTCGACACCGTCTCCGTCGGTGGCGGCGCGGGTCTGCTCGACGAAGTCCAGCGAGCGGGAGTCCATGACGTGCCGCAGGCCCATCTCGCGCAGGTACCGGCGCTTGTCCTCGCTGCCTGCGGTGGCGAGCACCTCGGCCCCCAGGTGCCGGGCGACCGTGATCGCGGCCAGTCCGCTTCCGCCGGTGGCGCTGTGGATCAGGACGCGTTCGCCGCCGGTGAGTCTGGCGACGTGGCGCAGGGCGTACCAGGCGGTGAGGTAGGCGATGGGCAGCCCGGCGGCCTGCTCGGTGGACAGGCCCGCGGGGAGGGGGGCCACGGCGGTGGCGGGAAGGGTCGCGAAAGTGGCGAACAGGCCGCCCCGCACGTCGACGGCGAGGACGTCGTCGCCGGCGCGCAGGTTCCTGACTCCCGGTCCGACGGCGGTGACCACGCCGGCGGCTTCGAAGCCGATCCGGTGACCCGCTTCGTCGTCGGTGGCGAGCATGCCCATGGCGGTGAGCACGTCGCGGAAGTTCATGCCAGCGGCGTGCAGGCGCAGTTCGACCTCGCCGGGGCCCGGTGCACGTCGTGGCGTGGGGGTCAGGCGCAGGGCGTCGAGGTCACCGAGCGACCCCGCATGGAGCTGCAAGCGGTCGACGCCGTAACTCACGGTGCGGGTGACGGCGGTGGCGCGTTCGGTGTCGGACAAAGGGGCGTACGCCAGCCGGGCGACGGTCCGGGTGTCGCCGCGCAGGGCGATCTCGTCCTCCGGGGGGTCGGTGAGGAGTTCGGCCGCGAGCCGGCTGAGGTCGACGTCGGCCGAGTCGATGTCGATGAGGGTCGCCCGCAGTTCCGGGTGTTCGTGCGTCAGGACTCGCACCAGTCCGCGCAGAGCGCTCTGGGCGGGGTCGGCGGGTTGTCCCGGTTCCGGGTCGTGGGCGGAGCGGGTGACGGCGAACAGGCGGGTGGGGGCACTGCGCGAGATCGCGCTCTGTGCGGCGGCGAGCAGGCGCCGGGTACGGCGCAGTGCCGTGGTGGCGGCGTCGTCCGCCGGCGCGGACGGCGCGCACAGGAAAACCACGGAGCACGGTCCGGACGAGGGGTTCCAGGTCCGGGCGAGGGCCTGCTTGAGGGGCTGGAGGGCGGTGCCGTCGAGGGGAACGTCGAGGACGGCGGTGCCTGCTCCGGCGAGCTGGAGCGCGTCCGCGAGTGCGTGGGCGGATCCGTCCGACTCACCGACGATGAGCCAGGATCCGGGGCGTCCCGGCTCGGGTGCGCGCCCGCGCGGGACGGGCTGCCAGCAGGTCTCGAGGAACCACCGGTCGACGGTTTCATCGGCCCGCGCGCCGTGGCGCACGAAGCGCAGTGCCTCGATCTCGACGAGCGGGTTTCCCGCCCTGTCCAGCAGCCGCACGTCTCCGACGATGCTGTCCGCGGTGGTGTTGGTGAGCCGGGCGTGCGCGTAGTGGGCGTTCTCGGGAGCCGCGAGGATGCGTACGGCGTGCATCCCGACGGGCAGCACCAGGCCGTGGCCCGGTTCGTGGAGCAGGCCGGCGACGACGAGTTGGGCGCACAGGTCCAGGAGAACCGGGTGGATCCGTAGGCCGTGGGGGGCGGTCCCGGCCGGGTCCGGCACCGTCACGCGCGCCCAGAAGCCGTCCGCCCGGTCGTTGGCGCGCAGTTCGGTGATACCGCTGAAGGCGGGGCCGTGCTCCAGACCCCGGGCGCGCAGGCTCGCGTACAGGGCCTGCGGATCCAGGACGACGGGGTGGTCGGCGGTCAGTGCGGCCACGGAGGCCGTCGGTGCCGGGGGGGAGGTGTCCAGCTGGCGCAGGACCGCGGTGGCCTGCCGGACCCAGGTGCCGCCCTCGTTCCGGCCGAAGAGCTCGCAGTCCGCGCGGTCGGCGCTGGTGAGGGTCACGGTCGTGCCGACCGGTGTGTGGGCGTCGAGTCGCATCAGTTCGTGGAAGCGGATGTCCACCGCTTCGACGCCGTGCACGGCGCCGGGGAAGACCTCGGCGCCCGCGGTCAGGGCCAGAGCGCAGTAGGCGGCGCCGGGCAGGACCGGTTGGCCGTGGACGCGGTGGTCGGCCATCCAGGGCAGGGCGTCGGTGCCGGCGTCGGCGTGCCAGGTGTGGCGGGGTCGGTCTCCGGGCACCTCCGTGTGCGTTCCGGGCAGCGGTGCGGGGGTGCTCTCAGCCTGCCGGGGGACCGCCCGCGTCGGCGTGGTGTCGGTCCAGTGGGGCCGGCGGTCGAAGGTCAGCGCGGGTACGTCGGCAAGGCGGCCTCCGGCGTGGAGGCGGGACCAGTCGACGCCGACTCCCGCACAGTGCAGGGCGGCGAGCTGGGTGAGGAAGGTGGTGGGTTCGTCCTCCCTCTTGCGCAGTGTCGGCAGCACCACGGGATCGTGGAGGAGGCCGCCCAGGGTCTGGGCGAGGGGGTGGGTGACCACGGGATGGGGCGAGACCTCGAGGTACACCTGGTGGCGGTCGGCGGCGGCTGCGGCCACGGCAGCGCTGAAACGCACCGGTCGGCGCAGGTTGGCGCACCAGTAGGCGGCGTCGAAGAGCGGGGTGTCGCGGGTGTCGTCCAGGACGGTGGTGTAGAAGGGAACAGCCGGCTGGCTGGGGGTGAGGTCGGCGAGCGCGGTGGCGAGGTCCGCGAGCAGCGGCTCGACCTGGGGGCAGTGCGATGCGACGTCGACGTCGATCAGGTGCGCCGCGATCCCGCGGGCCTGCCAGGTGGCGGTCAGGTGCCGAACGGCGGCCGTTGTGCCGGCGATCACGGTGGAGTCGGACGCCGCGACGACGGCCACGGACACCGTGCCGGCGTCGAGGGCGGCGAGCTCGTTCTCGACGGTCGCGCTGTCGAGGCTCACGCTCGCCATGGCGCCGGCTCCGGCGATCCGGGTGAGGAGGGCCGAGCGCCGGCAGATGACGCGGACGCCGTCGGCCAGGCTGAGTGCCCCGGTGGTGACGGCGGCCGCGACTTCGCCCATGGAGTGGCCGATGACGGCGGCCGGCTCGACGCCGTGGTCGCGCCAGGCGGCGGCCAGGGCGACCTGCAGGGCGAACAGTGCGGGTTGCACGCGGCCGCAGCCGCTGACGTGCTCCCGGTCGCGGACGGCGCGCAGGACGGAGAAGCCGGTCTCGGCGGTGATCAGCTCATCGGCCTCGGCCAGGGCCCGGGCGAAGGCCGGCTCGTGCCGGAGCAGGCTGTGCCCCATGCCCCGCCACTGCGAGCCCTGACCGGAGAACACCCAGACGGGGCGGCGGCTGACGCCCGCGCCGACGTGGCCGCGCACGACGCCCGGGTGGGCTCGACCGGCTTCGAAGGAACGCAGGGCGTGGATCACGTCACTGCGGGAGTCGGCCACCACGCCGAGCCGGCCGTGCCCCGGGGAACGGCGCAGGGCGAGGGTGTGGGCCACGTCCCGCAGAGGGGTGGTGCTGCCCTCGGTCTCCAGCCAGTGAGCCAGGCGCGCGGCGGCGGTGGGAAGGGCGTTCTGTGAGCCGGCGGCCAGGAGGAAGACGTGGGGTGCGGTGGTTCGCTCCGCTGGTGACGGTCCGTCCGCGACGCTGTCGGCCGTGGCGGGGCAGGCGCCGGCGGCGGGGCCTGCGGGGAGAACGGCGGCGGCGCGGCGGACGGCGGAGGCCTGTTCGAGGATCACGTGGGCGTTGGTCCCGGAGAATCCGAAGGAGGACACCGCGGCCAGTCGCGAGGTCGTCCGGGTGGGCCAGGCAGCCAGGTCGGTGGGGACGAACAGGCGGGTACCCTCGGCGCTGATGGCCGGGTTCCACCGGGTGAAGTGCAGATTGGGCGGGACGAGCCCGCGCTGGAGGCAGAGCACCGCCTTGATCAGGCCGATGACGCCGGCGGCCGGTTCCAGGTGGCCCAGGTTCGTCTTCACCGAGCCCAGCGCACAGCGTCCCTGTCCCACGCCGTAGACCGCGGCCAGGCTGGAGAACTCGACGGGATCGCCGACGGGGGTCCCGGTGCCGTGCGTCTCCACCAGGCCCACGTCGCGCGGGTCGGTTCCGGCGCGCGCGAGGGCCTGGTGGTAGAGGGCCTGCTGGGCTCCGACGGATGGCGAGGCGAGGACGTCGGAGCGGCCGTCCTGGTTGACCGCGGAGCCGCGCACCAGGGCGAGGATGCGATCGTCGTCCCTCAGCGCGTCGTCCAGGCGTTTGAGGACGACGACGCCGCAGCCTTCGCCGCGTACGAAGCCGTCCGCGGCTGCGTCGAAGGTCCGGCAGCGGCCGGTGGGCGAGAGCATCCCCATGCGGGCGAAGGACATCGTCGTCCGGGCGCCGAGCATGAGGGTGACTCCACCGGCCAGCGCGAGGTCGCACTCCTGGTTCCGCAGGGCCTGACAGGCCAGGTGGATGGCCACGAGGGAGGACGAGCACGCGGTGTCCAGTGCCACGCAGGGGCCCTGCAGTCCCAGCAGGTAGGAGATGCGCCCCGGGGCGACGCAGTGCCCGTTCGTCAGGATCGCGCCCTCCAGCTCCTGGGGCTGGCCCGCGAGGGATTCCATGTAGTCGGTGTAGCTCAGGCCCGAGAACAGCCCCGTCCGGGTTCCCGCCAGCCGCTCCGGGGGCAGTCCGGCGTGTTCGAGCGCCTCCCAGGTCACTTCGAGCAGCAGCCGGTGCTGGGGGTCCAGGACGTCGGCCTCCTTGCCGGAGACTCCGAAGAAGTCGGCGTCAAAACCGGCGACGTCGCCCAGGAACCCTCCCTGCAGCGGTATCGTCCCGGCTGGTGGAGGCGCGCCCGGGGCCATGCGCTCCGCACGGCTCGTCGGTGGTGCGCCGACCGCGTCCTGGCCGGCTTCGAGCAGCCGCCACAGCGCGGCGGGCGAGTCGATGTCGCGGGGAAGGCGGCATCCCATGCCGATGACGGCGATGTGCGCGTCAGCGGTGGTCGGGTTCTCTGCGTGGCCCATCACTGGTCTCCTGCGCTAACGGGGTGGAAGCACTCGTCGTCCCGGGTCTGTGGTTTGTCGGCGGTGTGGGGGTCAGTCGGCGTCCGAGCTGCCTAGCAGGATGGCGCTCTTGACGCCTCCGATCTGG
>NZ_JBHWDU010000077.1:0-39716 GCF_042734825.1 Kitasatospora sp. NPDC059648
GTAAACCGCCGTATGGCCCTTCGCTCTCGCGATGGGCCTTCCGGCTGTCTGTGCGCCGCCAGGGACTCGAACCCCGGACCCGCTGATTAAGAGTCAGCTGCTCTAACCAACTGAGCTAGCGGCGCCTGCTGACAGAGAAGACTCTAGCAGCGGCCCGCGTCCGAGCCAAAATCGAATACCGGTAGCCCCCCGTTCACCCGCCCGTCACGACGACCGGCTCGGCCGGAACGCCCGCGCCCGGCTCGCGCGCCGCCCGTACGCAGGCCCAGAGCACCACCGAGGCCCCCGGCAGCCAGGGCTCGCGTTCCTCCGGGGCGACGATCCAGCGCCCCGAGCCCCGGCCGGGCGAGTCCGGGCCGTGCACCATCCGCTGCAGCGGCGGCACCGTCACCGCGTCGCCCCGGCCGTGGCAGAGCAGCGGCGGCACGTCCCGGGCCCACTCCTCCCAGGCCAGCAGCCGGCGCAGCCGGGGCGCCGCGCCGGGCCGGACGAACAGCAGGGTGCGCCCCCGGTAGCCCGCGACCGGACCGCAGCCGGGGCCGGAGGCCCACAGCTCGTCCAGCACCCGGCGCCCGAACAGCGACGGCATGCTGATCACGTCGAAGGCCCGCCCGCAGGGCAGCACCGAGGGTGCCCACGGGCGGGCCTCCCAGAGGGCGCGCATGCTGCGCGGGTACTCGCTCGCGGAGGCGAGCCAGGCCTCTCCGGCCACGGAGACGTACTCCACCGACTGTTGCGTCCAGATGTCCACGCCCAGCAGCCTGCGCCGTGCGCGGTCCCGGTGGGGCGGAAAGCGCGGTTCACCGGACAGGGCGGCGGGCGATCGCGTACCCTCCGCCGCTGGCATATGCCAGGGGCCGGTTGCCGCGGTGGGGTCAGTCCTCGTGCCGGCGCGGCTGGAGCAGGCCGCGACCGTACTCGATCATCTTGGCGGCGTAGTCCGGGGTCCAGTCCGCCCGCTCGGCGACCTCGGTGTTCGAGAGCGCGTCGAACCGGCGCGGGTCCGCGAGCTGCGCGGCGGCGACGGCCTGGAAGTCGGTGGCCCGCTCGGCGGCGGCCCGGAAGGCCAGGGCCAGTTCGGTGGAGCGGCGCAGCAGCTCCGCGGGGTCGTCGATCGACTCCAGGTCGAAGAATCGTTCCGGCTCCGGTTCGGCGGACTGCGGCTCGAACAGGAGCTGCGCGGGGCGCTGGCGCCTGGTGGGCTCGGGCGTCTCGGCGGGGGAGTCGGGCATGGACGGACACCTCCGGGGTCTCGGGTGAGGGAAGGCGGGCGGGCTGCTCCGGGCCGCACCGCCCGGTTGTGGCCGTCGTCCATTGTCTCGCGGCGGCGGCCGGTAGCGGAACGGTGCGCGTGCGGGCGCTATTCCCCCGCGCGCGCCCGAGGAGCACTCCGGGCGCCGCGCTACCCAGTCGCATGCGAACCGGTTGTGCCCGGTGCAGCAGTCGTCCACCGAAAGCCCTCACCGAACCGGGAGCACTCCATGCGCGCACCGTCCACCGGCCTCCGGCCGACCTCCGTCGTCCTGACCGCGGCCGCACTCGCCGCGCTCGCGGCACTGGCCGCACCTGCCGCACCCGCCTCCGCCGCCGAGACCGCCAAGGTCGCCACCGGGTCGCCGAGCGGCCCCGGCGGTGTCTCGACCGCGACCTGCCCGGCCGGCACCCACCTGACCGGCGGCGGCTACCGGCTCCAGCCCGACGCGGCCGGACCGGTGCGCGCCAACGGGCCGACCGCCGACGCGACCGGCTGGAGCGCCCAGGCCGAGCACGGGTCCGTGGTCGCCTTCGCGGTGTGCGAGACCGAGGACTGACCGCTGGGGCGTGTCCGGCGATTCCCGCCTGGCGCGAATCGCCGCACACGCGCTAACGCAGACGCACCCGGTGGCCGCCCAGGTGCTGGAGGACCTGGTGGTTGGCCTCCCAGCCGTCCGGGAAGGCCACCGGGACGCCCAACTGCACCGGCTCGGTGGAGGGGTGTTCGTCCAGCAGCTCGGCGATCCCGGCCCGGGCGACCACGATGCAGGCGTGCCGGTGCCGGGAGGCGAGCACGCACAGCCGGCCGGTCTCCAGGTGGAAGGCCGTCGCGTCGGGGCGCCCGGAGAGCGGGTGCAGCACCACGGTGACGTCGTACTCCCGGCCCTGCAGCCGGTTGGCGGTGTCCACCGTGACGGCCGGCCCGGTCGTGCCGTCCACCGGTACGCCCACCTTGAGCAGGGCCGCCCGGACGGCCGCCGCCTGGTCCCGGTGCGCGGTGCCGACGGCGATCCGGTCCGCGGTGAGCGGGGCCTCGCCCTGCTCGGACCACACGGTCAGCCCGCGCTCCAGCAGCCGTCGGACGGTGGCCGCGACGGCCGCCACCGCCTGCGGGTCGGTCCGTACGGTGTGCCTGGCGGGCAGCTCCAGCAGGGCCCAGCCGTGCTCGGCCGCCCGGTCGATCACCGCGTCCAGCGCCGAGCCGTCCGGGCGGACGGCCGGGGTCAGCCGGCGGTCCTCCGGGCCGGTGCCGGACCGGAACGGCGTGTACGGATAGAAGGCCCGCGAGATCAGCGGCGCCGCGCTGGCCGGCAGCCGCCAGGAGACCGGCAGCCGGTGCGGCTCGATCTGAGGGTTGTGCGCCAGCATGGTGACCACGGCGCTGCTGGACGGGTCGTAGGACAGGCCCGCCCACTGCTCGGTGCCGACCACGGTGAACGGGTCCAGCTGGCCCGGATCGCCGACGAACAGCGCCCGCTCGAACAGCCGGGCGACCGCGAGCAGGCCGTCCGAGCGCATCTGGTACGCCTCGTCGACGATCGCGTGCCGCCACGGCGCCTCGGTCCGGACCCACTGCCACTTGGCGGAGGTGGAGATCACCACGTCCTGCTCGACCAGGTCGGCGACCTTGTCGGAGGGCGTGACGTTGGCGTGCCGCAGCACCTCCGGCCCGGGCCGGGAGTCCGCCGCGTGCAGCCGGCCGATCGTCAGCTCCGGCGCCTTCTCGGCCAGCCGGCCGACCAGGTCGTCCACCTGGCCGTTGGTCTGGGCGACGATCATCAGCCGCTCGCCGGCCGCCACCAGTTCGCGGGCGGCCCGCACCACCAGGGTCGACTTCCCGGCACCGGGCGGGGAGTCGACCACCACTCCGCGCGGCGCACCGGCCGACGGGTGGACGGTGGCCGCCAGGATGCGGGCCACGGCGGCGTCGGCCGCCGCGCCCGGGGACTGCTCGCTCATCATTCCCAATCCTCGGTGGCGGCGGCGGTGGCTGACGGCCCTACGGCGGGCGCGGTGCCGGGCGGGCCGCCGTGGGTCCACGGGGTGTCGTCCGGCTCCGGCAGCGGCGCGGACTGGCGGACCGTCAACTCGAACAGCGTGAAGGTGACCGGATCGCCGGGCTCGGGCAGGCTGCCCGGCTCGGGCTCCTTCTTGCGGCCCATGCCGGACAGCACCCGCAGGGTGACGGTGCCCTCGGCCGGGTCGACCGCCACGACCCGCGCCTTCTGGGCGGACGGGCCGTGCACCCGGTGCGCCTCCCGGCCGAGGTCGGCGTGCGGGCGGTCGGCGGTGCGCAGGGTGACCAGCGGGCGGGGCTTGGGGGAGCGGCCGGTGGTGTCGTACTCCAGCGCCACCTCGGTGACGACCCCGCTGAACGCCTCGCCGGACAACCGGTGTTCGGCCATCGCCAGCGGGTCGTCCAGCGCCTCCTGGACGTCCAGCCGGGCCTGCTCGCGCTCGCGCTGGGCGAGCTTGCGGGCCGCGGTGACGGCGTCGTCCTGCCGGGGCTGCGGCGGCTCGCCGGCCGCCAGACGGTCCCGGTGGCCGGTGTAGGACCAGCGGTCGCCGGTCCAGCGCTCCTCCAGGTGCCCGGCCGGGGGCAGGGCGCGCAGCAGGTCCAGGCCCTGCCAGACGTCCCGCCAGGTGGGCAGCAGGACGGCCCGCAGTGCCCGCTCCAGCTGTTCGACGGCCGAGCGGACGGCGGCCCGGGCGCGCCCGGCGGCGGCCTCGTCGCCCTGGTCGGTGCTGTGCTGCAGGGCGTTGACGGCCGCGTCGTAGCGGGCGATGGCCGGGGCGAGCACCCCCGTGTCGAAGGCCGGGTCGGTGGCCGGACCGGCCGGCGGGTGCACCAGCTGCCCGTGCTCGTCCCGCTCGGACTCGGCCAGCTCGGCGGCCTGCGCGCCGGTCAGCCCCGGCGGCGGGGTGTGCCAGGCCAGCCGGGCCGCCAGGTGCTGGTCCTCCAGGTGGCTCTGGCCGGTGGCCCAGTGCCGGGCGAGCAGGCCGGTCATCGGCAGCAGCAGGCTGGAGCCGGGCACCTGGGCGCGGTCGGTGAGGTGGGTCAGCCAGCGGCCGAGCAGCGGCACCCGCAGTGGCGCCGGGTGGGGGCCCGGCTCGGCGTCCTCGACGGTGCGGCGGAAGCGGGTCGACCGGCCGATCAGGGCGAGGTGGTGCACGCCGGCGCCGTTGGGCACGATCAGCTGCGGCGCGTCGGTGCAGAGCTCGCGGAACACCTGGGTCTTCTCGCCGGTCTCCGGGTCCTTCTCGGAGCCCTCGATCTGCTCGACGTCCGTGCCGAAGGACTCCAGGTAGGGCAGCAGGTCGGCGGCCAGCTCGGCCAGGAAGTCGAACCGCAGGGTGCGGTTGAGCGGCTGGGGCACCAGGTGCAGCCGGGGCGCGTCCCGGTCGGTGCCCAGCATGACGGCCAGCGGCGCGCCGGACTCACCGGCGGCGGTCAGCGGGACGAGCACCATCGGGCGCTCGGAGAGGTGCCGGTGCCGGACGGTGGCCAGCGGCTCGGCCCGCCCGCTGCGGACGGCCTCCAGTCGGGCGAGGGTGGTCAGCAGGCTCATGCGCCCGCCTCGCTGTGCTCGGCGGGGGCATTCGCCCACGCGCACCTCTTGATGATCCGTTCGTTCATGCGTACGCACCCGGCCGCTTCGTACCCAGCGCTTCCGCTCGCAGGGCGGCCGCGTAGGCCAGGCGCTCGGCGGCCTCCTGCGCGCCGTCGGCGCTGTCCGTCTCGCCCGGCTCGTCCGCGTCGTCGGTGCCCGGGGTGCCCGCGCGGGATGCGGCGGCCAGCGCCTCGGCGACCGTACGGATGCTGCCCAGCTCGCCGCGCACGCCCCGGCCGAGCTGCTCGACCCGGTCGTCGCAGCGGGCCCGGGCGCGGCAGTGGAAGCCGAGTTCGCAGGTGGAGAGGCAGTCCGGGCTGTAGGCGGCGGGCACCGCCTCGACCGAGGCGGTCAGCTGCTCAGTGGTCCGGGCCGGGGCGCCGTCCTCGTCGGCGGCCAGGTCGAAGTCGGTGCCCGGCGGCAGCGCCGCCAGCAGCCGGCCGATGCCGGTCATCCGGCTCAGCTGGCGGCGGGTGGTGGCCAGCTCGCGGCGGACGTCGACGGCGACCGCGGTCGGCCGGTTGCCGAAGTCCTTCGGGCAGACCAGCAGCACGCTGGTGCGGGGGCTGCCCGGCAGCCGCTGCTCGGTGTACGGGTCGTCGGCGATCGGCAGCCCGGCGGCCGCGGCGGCGGTGTGCTGGAGCGCCAGCACGTACACCGCGGCCTGCCGGGCGGCGGCGCCGACCTTGGCCGGGTCCGCGCTGCCGTCCAGCACCGGGAAGGACTTGATCTCGACCACCGTGCACCGCCCGCCGTGCACCACCAGGGCGTCCGGCTCCAGGTAGGCGGTGCTGCCGGCCACGGTGAGCCGCAGCATCGGGTGGTCCAGCAGCGTCCAGGCGTCCGGGTCGGCGGCGGCCCGGGCCAGCGCCTCGGCCGTCCGGTCGGCGCGGACGGCCGGGCCGGAGCGGTGCAGCAGATCGGGCACCAGCAGCGGGGCGCGGTCGTCCGCGGGAACGCCGAGGTGGGCGCGGAGCGGCTCCAGCAGGGCTGCGTAGTCGTCCGCCTTCAGCCGGGACTCGAAGACCAGGCCGCGGGCGATCGCGAACGGGGACTGCCCGAAGGGGGCGGGGCGGCCGAGCCGGGCGGCCAGCACGGTCTTGTCCACCCCGGCCGCGTCCAGCACGGCGCGGCGGTGGCAGCCCGGGTTGGCGGCCAGCGCGGCGAGGGAGCGGGCGTTCAGACTGCGCTGCGGGGCCGGTCCGCGCAGCTCGGCGAGCCGCTGGGCGAGCGGCTCAGCGGACCCGCCGGGCGGGACGTTCGTCGAGACGTTCATGGTGCGGCCCAGTGTCGCATCCGGGTCCGACAACGCGGTGCGGACCGGCCGGGTCCCGGCCGGGAGCGCCCGGCTGCCGGCCGGTACCGGGCCCGCGTCGTGGCCGCCGCCCCGGTGGGGGATCATGGAAGCCCGGTGCTCAAGGGTGAGACCGACCGTTGACCGCCCTGCTGCGAGGAGCTCTCCATGCCCGCCCGAATCGTGCTGGTCCGCCACGGCGAGACCGAGTGGTCGGCCACCGGCCGCCACACCGGCCGCACCGACATCCCGCTGACCGAGGAGGGCCGCGCGATGGCCCGGGCGCTCGGCGCCCGGCTCGCCGAGACGCCGTGGAACGGACTGCCGGACGCGCTCGTCTACACCAGCCCGCTCGGCCGCGCCAAGGAGACCTGCGAACTGGCCGGCCTCGGCGACCGCGCCGTCGAGCGCCCGGAACTCATGGAGTGGGACTACGGCCGGTACGAGGGCCGCACCGGCGCCGACATCCGGGCCACCGACCACCCCGGCTGGCTGATCTGGCGCGACGGCGTGCCCGGCGGCGAGAAGCTCTCCGAGGTGGCCGCCCGGGTCGACGGCCTCCTCGCCGGCCTCAACGCGGAGCACGGCGTCCCGGAGACGGACACCACCGTCATGCACTGCGCCGACCGGGACGTCGTGCTGTTCGCGCACGGCCACCTGCTGCGCATCCTGGCCGCCCGCTGGCTGGGCCTGCCGCCCGAGTTCGCCCAGCGGTTCAAGCTCGGTACGGCGGCGCTGTGCGTGCTGTCCTGGGAGTACGGCGCTCCGGCGGTGGAGATCTGGAACGACCTGTCCCACCTCGACGGGCTCAAGTCAGGCCACTGACCCGGACGTGACGGATGCTCAGGCGGCTGCGGCCCGCTCGTACCCGATCAGGAACCGGCGGACCTCGGGCACCGCGGCGTGCGGGCGCAACCGCCTCGCGGTGTCCGCCAGCATGCTGCGGATCCGGGCCGAGCGCACCTCGCCGAACAGCGCCACGGCGGCCGAGCCGTGGTGCGCCGCGCCCGCCAGGTCCCCCCGGCCGAGCCGGTCGTGGGCCAGCTCGGCGGTGTACAGCACCCGGTTGCGCACGAAGTGCGGCTCCTGCAGCGCTATGGCCAGCGCGGCCTGGTCGCTGGCGCGGTCCCAGTCCTCCAGCGCGGACCAGCACTGCGACTGCAGGCCGGCGATCTCGGCCTCGCCGAAGAAGGACATCCACTCCGGGTCGGCCTCGGACGGCCCCCGTTCGAACAGCGAGTACGCCCGGCCGATCGCGCGCTCGCAGGCGGAGCGGTCCCGCAGCACGGCCCACGCGCCGGCCTCGCGCATGGCCAGCAGGGCGAGCAGCCGGGCGGAGTCCAGCTCGCGGGCGGCGCACTGCCCGGCCTGCGCGGCGCGCAGCGCCTCGCGCGGGCGCCCGGCGTCCCGGGCGAGGAAGGCGCTGTTGCAGAAGACGTGCGCCTCCAGCGCGGAGTCCCCGGCCATCCGGGCGGTGGCGAGCGCCTCCGCGTAGAACGAGCGGGCGTCCCCGAGCCGGTTCGAGTCGTGTGCCAACCACCCGACGGAGATGGCCAGTTCACCGGCCCCGATCTGGAGCCGGCGCTCCGTCTCGGCGCTGTACTCGCCCTCGTTGAGCAGCAGGTAGGCGGTGCGCAGCGACTGGCCGGCGAGCTCGTACAGGGCGTCCGCACCGTGTGCGTCGTCGGCCAGTCTGATGTCCCGGACGGCCTGCTCGACGCCGAACACCTCGGCGGCGCCGACCTTGCGCGGCGGCGGCACCGGCCCCGGCCGGCCGGGCACCACCGGCTCGGCGCCGAGCAGCGAGGGCGCGGTCAACTCCGCACCGGGGAAGGCGGACCGGCCGGGGGCCGGTCCGGCACCGGCGACCGGGGCGGCCACGGCTGGCCGGTCGATGCCGATCACGGTGGCCAGCGCGGTCGAGCCGCCGGCCAGGAACGTACGGCGACGCACGTCGTCGTTCTCCTCGTCGAGATAGGGCGATCCATCGGGCCCCCGGGGCACCGCGCCGGCCATCGGCCACGGTGGGCCGTCCGGAGCGGTTGGATCCGCGCACGGCGAGGCGGCGTACGGGAGTTGGGTGGAGAGTGGTGAGCGCGGGGCGGGCAGGGGCGGGAACGGCGGGTGGAGCGGGGGAGCGGGCGGTGCCACCCCGGTCGCGGCCGCCCCGGCGCCGTCCGCCGAGCGGCGGCGGACGGCGGCGCGGGGGGCGAAGCCGAGGTCGGTGAGCGTGCGGCCCGGCCACATGTGCCGGAAGACGCGCTCGTAGGCGTAGTTGGGGCAGCGGATCTCGCCGGACTCGACCCGTCCGATGTAGCGGGCGTCGCAGGACACGTGCTCGCCGATCTCGCGGGCGGCCCGGCGGACGGCCATGGCGAACTCGCCGGGTGAGCGGTCGCCGCGCAGTGCGCGCATCACGGTGTTGGGGGACGGTCGGTTCGGCTCGGCCGGTGGGGTGGCTGCCATGGCGCCGAGAGTACTCGCAGTCACCGACCGGCCACACTGGGTTCGGGGGGCATTGACTGACAATCCAGGGCAAAGCGGGCGTTGTTGCCGGATATCCGCCATGAAATGCCATGCCTTGCTGTAATGCGCCCCGTGGCCTCCGGCGTTCCCGTGGCGTTGTCCTGATACGTGGAAGCCCAGGCCGTCCCCCGGCCCGTCCCCGCCCCGCGGCCCCCACCCCGGCGGCAGTGCTTCCGACCCGACGAGGTACAGGAGGGCCCATGATGGCCACCGGACTGCCGCCGCACCGACCCGTCGCCGGGAGCGTGCTCGCCGCCGCCTCCCCGGCCCTGCTGCCCGATCCGGCCGACGAGCGGTTCCCCGGCCGGGGCCCGGCCGAGGGCGGCCGCGGTTGCGGCGGTCCGCACCGGGAATGCGCGGTCCCGGCCGAGGACACCCTCGTCACCGACCGCGACACCGTGACGGTCGCCCTGCGGCACGGTCTGGAGGCCGTCGACATCCTGCGGCTGCGCCGCGCCTGCGGGGCCGTCCTGCAGAGCCGCGACGGCAGCACCGTCGCCTTCCTCGTCCCGGCCGGCACCTGGGAGACCTGGCACCTGCCCGGCAGCTCCTGTACGGCCGGCGCCCTGGTGCCCGCCGCCACCGACCCGCGCTGGGTGATCCCGCCGTCCGGCGCCGGCCGGGCCGCGCGCCCCACCGACGCCTGGGTACTCCGCTCCGCCCTCTGCGAGGCCGCCTGCACGCTCACCGCGGGCGGCCTCGGCCCGTTCTAGCGGGGCGTGCCGCGCGGACCCGGCCGGGCCCCCGAGCCTCCGGCCGGATCCCCGTGGCACGCCCCTGACCCGGGGTGCGCCCCGCCGGCGGCGATAATGGCCGACATGGGACGAAGCAACAGGGCCGCGCGCAGCCCTGAACCGGCGCTCACCACCGGGTCGGACGGCCGCAGCCATGCCCAGGGCCCGCTCACCCGCCCGGTCGGCTCCGGGCTGGCCGAACTGCGCCCCGACCGCGACCGCCCGCACGCCTGGTCGCTGCTGGTCGACGGCGCCCCGCAGTCCCTGGTCGACCTCGCCGACCCCACCCACCTGGGCTTCGAGTACCAGCGCCGGCTCGGCCACCTGATCGACCTGGTCGCCCCGCCCGGGCGCCCGTTGACCGTCCTGCACCTGGGCGGCGGCGCCCTCACCCTGGCCCGCTACGTGGCCGCCACCCGGCCGCGCTCCCGCCAGCAGGTCGCCGAGATCGACACCGCGCTCACCGAACTCGTCCGCACCGAGCTCCCGTTGGAGCGCGGCTGGCAGATCAAGGTGCGCGGCGCGGACGCCCGCAGTGTGCTGGAACGCGCCCCCGAGGGCAGCGCCGACCTGGTCGTCACCGACGTCTTCTCCGGCGCCCGCACCCCGGCCCACTGCACCACGGTCGAGTTCACCACCCTCGCGGCCCGCGCCCTCGCGCCCGGCGGCTGGTACACCGCCAACATCGCCGACGGCGGCGCCCTGGCCTTCGCCCGCTCCCAGGTCGCCACCCTCGGCGCGGTCTTCCCCGAACTGTGCCTGACCGCCGACCCCGCCGTGCTGCGCGGCAAGCGCTTCGGCAACCTCGTCCTGGCCGCGGCCCACACCCCGCTGCCGACCGCCGAGCTCACCCGCCGGGTCGCCTCCGACTCCTCCCACGGCCGGGTCGAACACGGCCGCGCCCTCGGCGACTTCACCGCCGGTGCCACCCCGGCCACCGACGCCACGGCCGCCCCTTCCCCGGCGCCGCCGCCGGAGGTCTTCCGCTGACGCCGTCGCGTCGCGGTGCGCCCTGGCCCGCCCGCCGTAAAACCGTTGGCGGACGACCGAGTTGCGGCGCACAATGGCCGCGGGCATCCGGGTGTCGACGTGAGGGGGCGACATGCGCATCCGACCCGCCCGCCCGGACGAGGCCGGACTGCTCACCGGCATCGCCCTGCGGGCCAAGGCGTACTGGGGCTACGACGAAGCCTTCATGGCCGCCTGCCGCGAGGAGCTGACCCTGGACGCCGCCGCCGTCGAACGGGCGTCGACGGTGGTGGCCGAGGACGGCGGCCGGGTGCTGGGCTTCGCCGCGCTGACCGGCGCCCCGCCCTCCGGGGAGCTGGACATGCTCTTCGTCGAGCCCGACCGGATCGGCGGCGGCATCGGCCGGGCACTGTTCGAGCATGTCCGGGAGCAGGCCCGGGCCGCCGGCCTGCGCCGCTTCACCATCGACTCCGATCCGAACGCCGAGCCCTTCTACCTGGCGATGGGCGCCACCCGCATCGGCAGCACCCCGTCCGGCTCCGTGCCGGGGCGGGAACTCCCGCTGCTGGAAGTGGCACTGGCGTCCGACGTCTGAGGCCCGCCTCGGACTCCCGTCCGCCTGGGCCCGCCCGCCGGGCTCCCGCACGCGGGGCAACGGTCCGCCGGTTCCGCATCCGGGCCGCTCAGTGCCCGCGCGGCAGCCCCCGGTGCTTGCACATCGCCGCGCCGGTGAGCAGCAGCCCGGCGGCGATGGGGGCGAGCACCGCGGTCGCGGTGGCTGCGCCGTCCTCCTCGGCCGTCACGGACGCCGTGTCGGCGAGCGCGAGCGGCTCGGGCGTCCCCTCGCCCGCCGGTACGGCGTCCGTGACGGCGCTCTCCTGCACTGCCCCGGCGGTGCCCGCGCGCTCCGCGGAGCCGGCTCCCTCGTGGGCCGTGGCCTCCCGGACCGCGGGAGTCCCGGCCGCCTCGGGCGGGGCCGGCCGGGCCTGGTCGACCGAGCCGGAGCGGGAACGGGGGGCGGCGGGCAGCGTGGCGGGTTCGCCCTCGCGCGGGGCGCGGGGCCCGGTGGGGCGGTCCTGGGCGGGGGCGGTGCCGAGCAGGCCGGAGGCGAGGGCGAAGGCGTCGGGGACGGCCGATCCCTGGCCGGGCAGGGGGAGCCCGTCGGCGCGGATGCGGTCCGGGACGACGTCGCCGACCGCGGCGGTGGCCCCGTCGGCCGGTCCGCCGCCGGTCGGCTCTCCGACGAGTCCGGGGGAGCGGCCGTCCCCGGCTGCGCCCTGTCGCCCCGGTTCGACGGGGCGGGCGGCTGACGGGCCGTTGATCGCGGGTGTGTCGTGGAGGACGCGGCGGACGGCGGGTCCGGGCTGCCTGGACGGCGGTTCGGCGGTGGCCCCGTGGGCGCCGGGGGCGCCGACGCCCCAGAGCTGTGCGAGCAGGGCTCCGCCGACGGCGAGAGTGCGGGGCAGCCATCGGACGACCGCCCGTCGGGCTCCGGCTGCGCCGCGGGGGGCGGCTTCCTGGGGCTCGGTCGCGTGATTGGCTCGCACGTGAGTTGAGAACGAGCGGATGGGCGGCGAGGTCACGCCCGCCGTCACGGACAGTCATCGCGCGAGTGGCCCCGGGGTGCGCCCGGGGCCACCGACCGCGCGGCGGTCAGGAGTTGGGACGCAGCGTCCAGGTGACGGTCATCACACCCGTGACGGCGCCGTCGGCACGGGTGATCTCGACGGTGACCGGGAACTCGGGGCGGCCGCCGGCGTCCAGTTCGGCGACGACCTCGGCGGCCGGGCGGCCGAGCACGGCGGTGGCGGTGACCTCGCCCATGGCCAGCTTCTTGTAGGCGATCTCGGCGTTCACCGCGAGCGGCACGGCCCGGGACAGCTGGTCCCCGAAGGCGGCGAGCACGATGCAGCCGCTGGCGGACTCGGCGAGGGTGAACATCGCGCCGGCGTGCGGGCCGCCGACGTGGTTGTGGTACGCGGGCTGGTCGGGCAGCCGGAGCACGGCACGCTCCGGGGTGGTCTCCAGGTACTCGAGCTTGAGGGTGTGCGCCATCGGCACGGTGGCGTCGAGCATCTGGCCGATCGAAGGAGTGGTCATGGCGACGATGTTACTAGTCGGTAGCTTGGTGCGGCAGGGGCCGACCGGAAAACCCGGGCCGCCGCGCACAACTGAGGCAACGCGAAAACGCCCGAGGGGCCGACCTCTTGAAGAGATCGGCCCCTCGGGCTCTGGGGTGAGTGACGGGACTCGAACCCGCGACCACCTGGACCACAACCAGGTGCTCTACCAACTGAGCTACACCCACCATCTGTCCGGTCCGTTCCCGCTCTCGCGTTCCCGTTCCGACAGGAAGAACTCTACAGGATCCGAGAGGGTGCTCGCGCCAGGGTTTCGTTCCGGCGAACGAGGGCACCCCCTCCGACCCCGCGAAGGACCCGTGATCGCCCGGATCAGTCGATCGCGGCCCGGTACTTCTCGGCGATGGCACGCGCGGTGTCGGCGTCCGGCCCGGGCTGCGGGACGAACACCGCCTCGCGGTAGTACCGCAGTTCGTCGATGCTCTCGCGGATGTCGGCGAGCGCCCGGTGGTTCCCGCCCTTCGGCGGGCTGTTGTAGTACGCCTTCGGGTACCAGCGGCGGGCCAGCTCCTTGATCGAGGAGACGTCCACGATCCGGTAGTGCAGGTGCTTCTCCAGGGCCGGCATGTCCCGGGCCAGGAAGCCGCGGTCGGTGGCCACCGAGTTGCCGCACAGCGGCGTCTTCCCGGCCTCCGGCACGTGATCGCGCACGTACGCGAGGACCCGCTCCTCCGCCTCGGCCAGGGTCACGCCCTGCTCCACCTCCTCCAGCAGGCCGGAGGAGGTGTGCATCGCGCGCACCACCTCCGGCATGTTCGCCAGAGCCTCCACGGGCGGGCGGATGATGACGTCCACGCCCTCGCCGAGGATGTTCAGCTCGGAGTCCGTCACCAGCACCGCGACCTCGACCAGGGCGTCCCGGGCGAGGTCGAGGCCGGTCATTTCACAGTCGATCCATACCAAACGGTCATTCACGCAACTCACCCTACGGCGCGATCTCGCGCCGCGGGGACCGGTGGAGCCGAGCGGGGTGCCGGAGCGCAGGACCCGGCCTGGTGTTCCTCCGCCCCGTCGTGCGCGCCGTGGCCGTCCGGACGTTCGTCCTCCTGGTCGGTGCGGACCGCGTGGCCGTCCCGTCCGGGACGGCCTTCGCGCGCCGCCCGTCCGCCGTCCGCCGCGGTGGCCCGGGCACCCGGGACGCGGACCTGCGGCGCCCGCGCCTGCCGGCCCCGGAGCTCGCCCGCCCCGGCCGCCGACTGCCCGGCGGCACCGGACGGCACCCGGCCGGGCGCACCGTGGGCCCGCCCGGCCGCACCCGGCTCGTCACCGGGGCGCTCGACCGCGCTGCGGTGCCCCTGGCCCTGACCGCGCGCCCCCGGCTGGGGATGGCCGTCCTCGGCCGCCGCGTGCTCGGCGGTGCGCGGCGGCCGCCCCGCACCCGGACCGGCCTGCGGCGGCACCAGCGGCGACCGCACCTGACCGCGCGCCGCACCCTGCTGCCCGGGGTGCGACTGCTGCGCGGCCTGCTGGTGCGGGTACGGCTGGCCCGCGCGGGCGTGGAAGCCCTGGGCGGCCGGCGTCCCGGCCTGCCCCGGACCGTACGGACCGGCCTGCCCGTGCGGCACCGGCTGCCCGTGTCCGACCGGCTGCCCGTGGCCCGGCTGGCCGATCGGCGCCTGCGCCCCCGGACCGGCCTGGAACGGGTGGGCCTGCGGCCCGCCGTGACCCGCGCCGCCGTACGGCCCGCCACCCGCCGAGGCGGCCGCGGTGACCGCCGGGTGCGGCAGAGCGCCGGGCAGCCGGAGCTCGCCGCCGTGCGCCCCGGCCGGGGGCGGCGGCTGCTGCCCGGGTCGGCGCGCCCGGTAGCTGGTCCGGTACGCGGCCGGAGAGACCCCGAGCTGGCGGCGGAAGTGCCCGCGCAGCGCGACCGGCGAACGGAACCCGCACCGGCGCGCCACGTCGTCCACCGACAGCTCCGAGGTCTCCAGCAATCGCTGCGCCTGGAGCACCCGCTGGGTGATCAGCCACTGCAGCGGGGCACTGCCGGTGAGCGTGCGGAAGCGGCGGTCGAAGGTGCGCCGGCTCATGTAGGCACGTGCCGCCAGCACCTCGACGTCGAACTGCTGGTTGAGGTTCTCCAGCGCCCAGGTGACCACCTCGGCCAGCGGGTCGTTGCCGATCTCCTCCGGTAAAGACTGATCGATGTACTGGGCCTGTCCGCCACCGCTGCGGCGGCTGGGCACCACCAGGCGGCGGGCCAGCGCGTTGGCCGCCTCGGCACCGTGGTCGCTGCGCACCACGTGCAGGCACAGGTCGATCCCGGCGGCGGTACCCGCCGAGGTCAGCACGTCGCCGTCGTCCACGAAGAGTTCGCGCGGGTCGACGTGCACCCGGGGATAGCGCTTGGCCAGGGTCGGTGCGTACATCCAGTGCGTGGTCGCCGGGCGGCCGTCCAGCAGGCCGGCCGCGGCGAGCACGAAGGCGCCGGTGCACAGTCCGATGATCCGCGCGCCCTCGTGGTGGGCCTTGCGCAGGGCGGTGATCGCCTCGACCGGCGGCGGCTGGGAGATCGAGCGCCAGGCCGGTACGACGATCGTGCCGGCCCGGGCGAGGGCCTCCAGGCCGTACGGCGCGGAGAGGGTCAGACCGCCGGTGGTGGCCAGCGGGCCCTCTTCGCCGGCGCAGACCAGCAGCCGGTAACGGGGGACCCCGGCGTCCTGGCGGTCCACCCCGAAGACCGAGAGCGGGATGGAGCTCTCGAAGATCGGTGCTCCGCCGAAGATCAGCACCGCGACCGTCTCCCGGCGGCGGCGACCGGACAGCTTGCGCGGGGCGCCGGCGGTCGCCAGGGCGGACGGGGAGCCGTTGCCGCCCGGACCGCCGTGGCCCAGCGGACCGTGCCCGGGGGCGGTGCCCAGGGCGAGGCCGCCGAGCTGTCCGGGCGCTGAGCCGTTCAGTCCCGGGGCCGTGCCGGCGGCGGGGTAGCCGGGGTGACCGGGGTGGCCTGCGAGTCCCGGGTTTCCTGAATGGCCTGTGGGTCCCGGGTGTCCCGACTGCCCCGGGTGTCCCAGGTGGTCGCCGCCGTAGGGCTGGACCGGGCCGCCATAGCCTTGGGCCGGGCTGACGGGGCCTCGGCCGACGGGCTGTCCGGGATGGTGGTTCGGGTGTCCGCCCTGGGCCGGCTGCGCCGCCGCACCGTACGGCGGGGGCCCGCCGGGGCCCGAGCCGGTGTGGGCCGGACCACCGTGCACGGGGCCGCCGTGGTCGCCCGGGGCGTGGCCGGTGGCGGCGGACGGTACGGCCGGATAGGGGGAGTGCGAGGCGGAGCCCGAGGTGCCCGGGGTGCCGGAGGTGCGGGTGGTGGCGGCGATCGCGGAGGTGCCGGTGCTTCTCGCGGACCGGCTCACGGTGCCGGTCGGCGCCTGGCCGCTGTCAGGACCCGCGTCGCTCCTGCTCACCCTGCTCAAGGCGCTCAAGCCCCCTCGGTGGTGTGGTGTGGGTGGTGCGGCACTGCTAGCCAAGATCGAAATCTATCGGGTGGACCGTTGCCGTTGTGACAAGTTCACCATCCGACGCTATGTCGACATGGCAATTTGGCGTGATGCATTCGATCACGAAGCGTGGCACCCGTCGACCCTTCTGGGAAGAGGGCCGGTGCAACGGTGGCTGGTTGTCGCGGCACGGTTCCTGGGGCGTCCGGCTTCCGGGCACCCGGCCGGTGGGTCTGGGCTGCGGATTTGCCCAAGGTGGAGGGAGCGGCAAGAAATTGACCGAAAATCGGCGGTGCACGCGAGGGCGCACGAGCGCCGGCCGTGCGCCTCCCAGGCTTCATCCGGCCAGCGTCGGGGCGGCCGGACCGGCATTCCCGGGGCCGGGCTACCGTCCTGCCGTGAACGCCAACAGCCGGCTCGAACAGGCCAACGGCAACGCGGCCGCCTTCTGGCTCGCCCAAGCCCGCGCGCACGGCTGGCAGTCCGAGGTCCGACCGGGTCTCACCGCGGTCCGCTGCGCCCGCACCCGGGAGGACTCGCAACGCTTCCTGGTCGCCCGTCCCTATGCCGAACCAGCCGACGTGCAGGGGCAGTTGGCCGGGCTGATGGCCGCGTGGGAGGCCGTCCGCTTCACCCTGGAGGACCCGTACGAGGGGCTCGACCTGACCCGCCTCGGTGCCGTCCGGGTGCCGATCGTGCCGGTGATGGCCCGGGAGCCCGGACCGGTCGAGGGCAGGTCCGCCGGGCTGCCCGCCGAGCCGCCCGCCGAGCTTCCCGTCGTCTCACCGGCACGCGGCGGCGGCACCCTGACGGTCGATGAGGTGCGGGACGGGGACGTCTTCGCGTTGGTCGAACGGATCACCGTGGACGGCTTCCCGCTGCCCGCCCGGCAGCTCTGGACCCGCGGCGACGCGCTCCCCGAACGACTGCTGCGCCAACCCGGATGCCGGGCCTGGGCCGCCCGGGTCGACGGCGCGCCGGCGGGCGCCTGCCTCACCTACGACGACGGGGTCGCCACCGGGGTGTACTGGGTCACCACCTTGCCCGACCAGCGCGGCCGGGGAGTGGCCCGTGCGGTGGTGCGGACCGCCCTGGCCCGCGCCCATCCGGACCGCCCGGCCACCCTGGTCGCCACCTCGGCCGGCGAACCGGTCTACCGCGAGCTCGGGTTCACCAGGCAGGCCCCCCTGCTGGTGGAGCCGCACCTCACTGAGCGGCTGACCAGCGGCGTCGTGCCCAGGGCCGAGGCCTCCCGCGGGCGACCGGGCGCTACTGGACGACCGCTGCGGCGAGCGGTGTTGCGGCGAGCGGTGTTGCGGCGAGCGGTGGTGCAGCGAGTGGCGCTTCGGCGAGCGGTGTTGCGGTACCAGGTGCCGTGGCGAAGACGATGTCGGCAGGCCTGGCCCTGTCGATCCTCTCGACACCACTGACACCACTGGCACTATTGGCATTACTGGCCCCTCCAGCCCCACCGGCCGCTGGGCGCAGGGGCGTTTGCCGCACCGGCGTGACCGCCGGGCCGCCGGCTGCGCCCGGGTCCGCCCCGCTGCCCGTGCGCAGGTCATCGCCTGCCCCCGCCCCCGGCTTCCTGCACGCCCCTGTCTCGGGGAGGCCGTCGGCGATCGCGGCAAACTCGCCTGACCGGTTTCGGACACCGAACCCCGCTCCGGGGGTCGAGGCGGCCGCGGTCCCGGTTTTCGGGGCGACGGGTGCATCCGGGCCCTCCGGGGCGGCCACTGCCGGACGTACGCCGGACCGCGCGCCGAGCAGCGCCGTCGCGCGCACCGGCGCCCCTGCCGCCGGTTGCCGCGCGGTCCCGCCGGCGCGGACCGCCGGGCGGACCGCCGGAAGGGCACCCGGCCGGACGCCCGGGCGGGCCGAGGGCGCGTTGCGCGCGGACAGCACCAGGCCGACGGCCTCCGGCAGGCCGGCTGCCTTCAGCGTCGGCCGGTAGCCGCTCTCCGCCCACGGGCGGCCGTGGTGCAGCCAGACGCTGCGCAGTCCGGCCAGTTCGGCGCCGGCGATGTCGGCGGGTGCGTGGTCCCCGACCATCCAGGTGTGCGCCGCCCAGTCCCCGACCGGTCGGATGCCGCACCGCAGGGCGGCAATCTCGAAGATCAGCGGATCCGGCTTGACGCAGTCGGCTTCCTCCGAGATCACCCAGCCGTCGACCAGTGGCCCCAGCCCGGTCCGTCGGATCTTCTCCAACTGCGGCCGGGTGCCGCCGTTGGAGACGATCCCGAGGGTCCATCCGGCCGCCCGCGCCGTCCGCAGCGCCTCGACGTGGCGGGGCGGGCAGTGGATGTGCGAGTTGATGCCGCGTCGGAAGTGCGCCAGCAGGAAGTCGACGGAGGCGTCCAGGCCGTAGCGGCGCCGGACGGCGGACAGTACGGTGCTGCGCGGCACGTAGCCGCCGCCGTCGAGGGTGACGAACCAGTCGAGGTCGCCGGGCGGTAGGTCGTGTTCGGACAGGAAGTCCTGCGCCCAGGCCCGGAAGGCGGCGTCCCGGGGAAGCAGCGTGTTGTCGAGGTCGAACAGGAGCAGGGGCATGCCGAGCATGGTGCCAGCGGCCGCGCCTATGCACCTGGCAAATGCCAGAGCGCGTCGCGAAGCCGCGCGAAGTGGCTGAAAGGGCCCGGACACCGGAGCCACGGCGTGGGGCGGGAGTGGCGGAAGGGCAGGTCGGGGCTTGCGGGGCGTGACGGTTCGCGACGTCCCGCAACGGATCGTCGTCAATCCATGACAGTCCGGTCACGGTGTCCCGGGGGCCTGTTGCGCCTCCCCGCGCGCTCCGTCAAGCTCCTTAGAACCTCCGTTCTGGAGGGGGCGCGATCGCCTGCGGACAGGGCGCACTGCCACGGCGGGCGCATCCCTCTTTCGCGGGAACAACGTCGCTCCGGGGCTCCGCCACTGGGCTGGGCCCCGCGCCCGTCGTACTCTGAAAGGAACAGGTCACATACGGTGCTGCGCGGCGCAGACCGACGTCATCCCGTGGGCGGGCCTGCTGCCCGGGCAGCGTTGTCCTCTCCTGTCGGCCCCTCTCCCTCGAAGAGCCGTGAGCCATGGCTGGTTTTGAGTCCTCCCGACCGGTCGAACCGGATGCGTCCCGCAGCGCGGGCCAACGGCCCGAGGGAGATGGCGCCCGCACGAATCCCAGAGCCGGCGACTTGGCGCGCGCTCTGCGCGGCCTCCGCCGTGGCAGCCTCTCCCGGCGCGACCGCCCAGGGCCTCGCCAGCGGCGTGACGGGCACCAGGCAGCTCCTGTGGGGCCTCCGGTGACGGGCCGCCCCGGCTCCGGTGCCGAGCATCCGGACATGGCCTCCGGCCAGGTCGACGGGCACACCGAGTCGTCGGCCGAGGGGGTGCCCGGGCGCCCCCTCGACCCGGTGTTCCAGCACGGCGTCGTGGTCGGCTTCGACGGCTCGCTGTCGAGCGAGCGCGCCCTCGCCTACGCGGTCGGCATGGCCCGCCGGTCGCAGTGCGGCCTGGTGATCGTGCACGTCGCCAACCGGCTGCCCGCCACGGTCTGGGCGGGTTGTGAACCTCCCGTCTTCGTCGACCTCCCGGACCACCGCACGGAGGTCCTCGGACTGGAACTCGCCTGCGCGGACTTCCTCGCGGGGGTGCCGTGGGTCCTGATCGAGCGCGGCGGCGACATCTGCCACGAGATCGAGGAGGTCGGCCGCGAGTACGCTGCCGACGCGATCGTCGTCGGCACGACGCACGGCCTGCTCGGCAAGATCTTCGGCTCGGTCTCCGGGCGGCTGGCGCGGCGGGCCAACCGCCCGGTGATCGTGATCCCCTGAGGGCCTTCGCTCCGCAACGTCAGCTGCGGATAGGTGAGTTGCCCGGGGCCCCGGCTCAGGAGATGACCATCAGGAAGTGATCGTCACGACGTGACGCCGAGCTCCCGGGCGATGAGCATGCGCTGGACTTCGGACGTGCCCTCCCCGATCTCGAGAATCTTGCAGTCGCGCCAGAAGCGGGCGACCGGGAATTCGTTCATGAAGCCGTACCCGCCGTGGATCTGGGTCGCCTCGCGGGCGTTGTCGACGGCGGCCTCGGACGAGTACAGCTTCGCGATCGCGGCCTCCTTCTTGAACGGTTCGCCGTGCAGCAGCCGGGAAGCGGCGTCCCGCCAGGCCAGGCGGGAGGTGTGGGCGCGCAGCTCCATGTCGGCGAGCTTGAACTGGATGGCCTGGTTGGCACCGATCGGGCGGCCGAAGGCCCGCCGGGTGCCGGCGTACTTGACGGACTCGTCGACGCAGCCCTGGGCCAGGCCGGTGGCCAGGGCCGCGATCGCGATGCGGCCCTCGTCGAGGATCCGCAGGAACTGGGCGTAGCCTCGGCCACGCTCGCCCAGCAGGTTGGCCGCGGGAACGCGGCAGTCGGTAAAGGACAGTTCGCGGGTGTCGGATGCGTTCCACCCGACCTTCGAGTACTTCTTCGAGACCTGGAACCCCGGGGTCCCGGTGGGCACGATGATGGAGGAGATTTCCCGTACGGGCGAGCGGAATTCGCCCTCTTCACTCGAACGAGCGATCGGTTCGGTGAGCGCGGTGACGGTGACCAGTCCGGTGATGTCGGTGCCGGAGTTGGTGATGAAGCACTTGGTCCCGTTGATGACCCACTCGTCGGTGGTCTCGTCGTAGCGCGCCGTGGTGCGGGTGGCCCCGGCGTCCGAGCCGCCCTCCGGCTCGGTGAGGCCGAAGGCGCCGAGGAGTTCGCCGGAGGTCAGCCGGGGCAGCCACTCGCGCTTCTGCTCCTCCGTGCCGAACCGGTAGATCGGCATCGCGCCGAGCGAGACGGCGGCCTCCAGGGTGATCGCCACCGAGGAGTCCACGCGGGCGAGTTCCTCCAGGGCGAGGCCGAGGGCGAAGTAGTCGCCGCCCATGCCGCCGTACTCCTCCGGGAAGGGCAGGCCGAACAGGCCCATCCGACCCATCTCGCTGACGATCTCGTACGGGAACTCCTCCCGCTCGTAGAACTCGCCGATCTTCGGCGCCACCACGTCCTGGGCGAACTCGGCGACGGTGCGCCGCAGTTCCTCGTACTCGCTGCTGAGCCGGTGGTCGAGCATCTGATCCTCCTGGTGCCCGGCCGGGGTGGCCGCGGGCATGAACGGGATGACCGGCGTCCGTCTGACGGTGTGACGGTCGCACGGTGTGGTTGACGGATGAACGCGGTGCGCGGCGCCGGCCGGACCGAACGGACGGCCGGCGCCGGTGAGTCGGGCGGAGCGGAGTCAGCCCAGGGACGCGCCGAGCAGCGCCTGGACGGTGCGGGAAGGGCTCGGGCGACCGAGGCGCTCGGCCATCCAGCCGCTGGTCGCGACCAGTGCGCGCAGGTCCACACCGGTCCGGATGCCGAGCCCGTGCAGCATCCACACCAGGTCCTCGGTGGCCAGGTTGCCGGTGGCGCTCTTCGCGTACGGGCAGCCGCCCAGGCCGCCCGCCGAGGCGTCCACCGTGGTGACGCCCTCGCGCAGCGCCGCCAGGGTGTTGCTGAGAGCCTGGCCGTAGGTGTCGTGGAAGTGCACGGCGAGCCTGCCGACCGGTACGCCGGCCCGGGCGAAGCCGGCCAGCAGGGCGCTGACCTGTCCCGGGGTGGCCACGCCGATGGTGTCGCCGAGGCTCAGCTCGGCGCAGCCCATCTCCAGCAGCTGGACGCCGTACCGGACCACCTGGTCGACCGGGACGGCTCCCTCCCAGGGGTCGCCGAAGCACATCGACAGGTAGCCGCGGGCCGCGACCCCGGCCTCGGCGGCCCGGGTGAGGACCGGGCGGAACATCTCCATGGCCTCGTCCGCCGAGCGGTTGAGGTTGCGCCGGGCGAAGGTCTCGGTGGCGCTGGCGAACACCGCGATGTCGGTGGCGTGGTGGGCGAGCGCGCGGTCGAGGCCGCGCTCGTTGGGCACCAGCACCGGCAGCCGCAGCCCGGGGTGGCGCTCCGGAAGATCGGCGAGCCGGGGCATCAGCTGCTCGGCGTCGGCGAGCTGGGGTACCCATTTCGGGTGAACGAAGCTGGTCGCCTCGACGGTCCGAAGCCCAGCGGCGGCGAGTCGGGCGATGAACTCGGCCTTGACCTCGACGGGCACCAGGGAGGCCTCGTTCTGCAGTCCGTCGCGCGGTCCGACCTCGTGGATCCGGACCTCCTCGGGCAGGCCGGGAGCGCGGACCGGAGCGGGCAGGCCGAGGTCGAGGGCATCGGGCTCGTGGACGGTGCCCTGCTGGGCGCCGGTCGCCCGGGCGGAGTTCTCCTGGGTCGTCACGACCGCACCCCCGCGGGCTCGGCGGCCTCCTCGGCCGGGGTGACCACGACCAGCAGGTCCTCCATCGCGACGGTGGCGCCGGCGGCGGCCCGCAGCTCGGCCACCACGCCGTCGTGCGGTGCGGCGATCACGTGCTCCATCTTCATGGCCTCCAGCACGAGCAGGGGCTGGCCCTTGCGGACCGTCTCGCCCGCGGTGGTCTTGACGACCGTGACCGTGCCCGGCATCGGGGCGGTCAGGGCGCCGTGGTGGGCCGCGGCGCCTGCGGCACTCTCGACCACCGGGTCGTAGGCGTGCATCGGCCAGGCGTCGCCCTCGATGCCGAGCCAGGTCACCGGACCGGCCGCGAGGCCGGGGGCGGCGTCGGTGGCCAGCGCGAAGGCGGTCCGCAGGCCGTCGACGGTCAGGTGCAGCCGGTCCGCGGCCAGGGTCGCGCGGGCCCGGTGCACGGGTCCGGCGTCGAGCCGGAGCTCCACCTCGCGGGCGGGTCCGGGGGAATTGTCAGTGGCGCCGGTTACGTTGCCCGCAGTGATCGGACGGATGCGCACCGAGACCGGATCCTGGCCGGGGGTACGGAGTCGGTGGATGGTCCAGGCGGGGGTGCCGCCCAGGCGCCAGCCGGAGGGGGAGGAGAACGGGTCGGTCCAGCCGCCGGGCTCGGTGGCCGGGGTGAGTTCCAGGTGCCGTGCCAGCGCGGCCGCGTAGTAGAGGAGGTGGGCAGGTGACGGGGGTTCGGTCGCCGGGGCGTCGGTCCCGGGAACGGGTGCCGCGGAGTCCGTGGCACCGGCCGTGGCGGGCGCGTTCGACGGTGCCGCTTTCGAAGGCGCCGCGTTCGACGGGGAGTGGGGCGCGACCAGCAGGGCCGGCTGCTGCTGGGTCGTCTGTTCCACCAGGCCGGTGTCCAGTCGGCCGGCGACGACGTCGGGGTGGGCGAGCAGTCGGCGCAGGAAGCCGGTGTTGGTGGTGACACCCAGGATGCGGGTGTCCGCCAGCGCGGCGCGCAGCCGGCGCAGCGCGGTCGGGCGGTCGGGCCCGTAGGCGATGACCTTGGCGAGCATGGGGTCGTAGGCGCTGGTGACGACGGTTCCGGGGGCGACGCCGGAGTCGACGCGGATGCCCTCGCCCCGGGGCTCGTCCAGGGTGAGGATGCGACCGCCGGTGGGCAGGAAGTCCCGTTCCGGGTCCTCGGCACAGATGCGGGCCTCGATGGCGTGGCCCAGGAAGGAGATGTCGGACTGGGTGAAGGAGAGCGGCTCGCCCGCGGCGACGCGCAGCTGCCACTCGACCAGGTCCAGTCGGGCCGCCTCCGGGCCGACGGCGACGGCGAGTTCGGTGACGGGGTGCTCGACCTGGAGGCGGGTGTTCATCTCCATGAAGAAGAAGTCCCGCACCCCCTCGGCAGCGGAGGCGGGGGCGTCCGGGTCGATGCCGGGGACGATGAACTCCACGGTGCCGGCCCCGGTGTAGCCGCAGGACTCCGCGGCGCGGACGGCCGCGGCGCCCATCGCGGCGCGGGTCTCGGCATTGAGGAGAACGGAGGGAGCCTCTTCGATCAGTTTCTGGTGGCGGCGCTGAAGGCTGCACTCGCGCTCGCCGAGGTGGACGGTGGTGCCGTGGGCGTCGGCGAGCACCTGCACCTCGATGTGGCGCGGCCGGTCGACCCAGCGCTCCAGCAGCAGGGTGTCGTCACCGAAGGCGGTCCGGGCGACGCGGCGGGCGGCGCCGATCTCGGTGGGCAGATCGGCGGGGTCCCGCACCAGGCGCATGCCCTTGCCGCCGCCACCGGCGGAGGGCTTGAGCAGGACGGGGTAGCCGATCTCGTCGGCGGCGGCGACGAGTTCCTCGTCGGTGGGCGCGGTGGCCTGGCTGCCGGGGACCACCGGGACGCCGGCGGCCCGTACGGCCTCCTTGGCGTTGATCTTGTCACCCATCAGCTCGACGGCACCGGGAGGTGGTCCGATGAAGACGAGGCCCGCGTCGGCGCAGGCGCGGGCGAAGCCGGGGTTCTCGGCGAGGAAGCCGTAGCCGGGGTGGACGGCCTGGGCACCGGTGCGGCGAGCGGCGGCGAGGATCTGGTCGATGCGCAGATAGGTCTCGGCGGCCGAGCTGTCGCTGCGGTCGGCCGGGCCGAGGCGGACCGCGACGTCGGCCTCGCGGACGTGCGGTGCGTCGGCGTCCGCGTCGCTGAAGACGGCGACCGAGCGGACACCGAGCCGCCGCAGGGTGCGGATCACCCGCAGCGCGATCTCGCCGCGGTTGGCGACCAGAACTGTGTCGAACATGGGAGGCGTTCCTCCGGGTCGAGGGGAGCCGTAAGAAGGAGGTGGCGGTGGGCGGTCGGGGCGCCGGTCCGGTCGTCGGACCGGCACCCCGGGAGTCACACCCGGAAGAGAGGGGCACGGAGCGGGGTCGCGCCGGAGCGGTCACGAGGCGGAGCCGGTGACGGTCGGCATGACCGGCGTGCGGCGTCACATGCGGAAGACGCCGAACGGAGCGGGCGGTGCCAGCGGGGCGTTGGCGCAGGCGGTGAGGGCGAGACCGACGACGGTGCGGGTGTCCATCGGGTCGATCACGCCGTCGTCCCAGAGCCGGGCGGTGGCGTAGTAGGCGTTGCCCTGCCGCTCGTACTGCTCGCGGACCGGGCGCTTGAACTCCTCCTCCGCCTCGGTCGGCCACTCCTCGCCGTGCGCCTCCAGCTGATCGCGGCGGACGGTGGCCAGCACGGAGGCCGCCTGCTCGCCGCCCATCACGGAGATCTTGGCGCCCGGCCACATCCACAGGAAGCGAGGTGAGTAGGCCCGGCCGCACATCGAGTAGTTACCGGCTCCGTACGAGCCGCCGATCACCACGGTCAGCTTCGGGACCCGGGTACAGGCGACGGCGTTGACCATCTTGGCACCGTGCTTGGCGATGCCGCCCGCCTCGTACTGCCGACCGACCATGAAGCCGGTGATGTTCTGCAGGAAGAGGAGGGGGACGCCGCGCTGGTCGCACAATTCGATGAAGTGGGCGCCCTTGACGGCCGACTCGGAGAACAGCACGCCGTTGTTGGCGACGATGCCGACGGGGTGGCCGTGGATCCGGGCGAAGCCGGTGACCAGGGTCGCGCCGTACTCGGCCTTGAACTCGGCGAAGCGGCTGCCGTCGACCAGCCGGGCGATCACCTCGCGCACGTCGTAGGGCGTTCGCGGGTCGACCGGGACGGCTCCGTACAGGCCGGCCGGGTCGACGGCCGGCGGCTCGACCGGGGTGAGCGGCCATGGCTTGGCCGCGCGCGGGCCGAGCTCGGACACGATGGTGCGGACGATGGAGAGGGCGTGGGCGTCGTCCTCGGCCAGGTGGTCCGTCACGCCCGAGGTGCGGGAATGCAGCTCGCCGCCGCCCAGCTCCTCGGCGGTGACCACCTCGCCGGTGGCGGCCTTCACCAGTGGCGGTCCGCCCAGGAAGATCGTGCCCTGGTTGCGGACGATCACGGCCTGGTCGCTCATCGCCGGGACGTACGCGCCGCCGGCCGTGCAGGAGCCGAGCACGGCGGCGATCTGCGGGATGCCCGCGGCCGAGAGCCGGGCCTGGTTGTAGAAGATCCGGCCGAAGTGGTCGCGGTCCGGGAAGACCTCGTCCTGCATCGGCAGGAAGGCGCCGCCGGAGTCCACCAGGTAGATGCAGGGGAGGCGGTTCTCCAGCGCGACCTCCTGGGCGCGCAGGTGCTTCTTCACCGTCATCGGGTAGTAGGTGCCGCCCTTGACGGTGGCGTCGTTGGCGACCACCACCACCTCGCGTCCGGCGACCCGGCCGATGCCGGCGATCACCCCGGCCGCGGGCGCCGCCCCGTCGTACATCCCGTCGGCGGCCAGCGGGGCCAGCTCCAGGAACGGGGAGGCCGGGTCGAGCAGGGTGTCCACCCGGTCGCGGGGGAGGAGCTTGCCGCGCGACGTGTGTCGGGCGCGGGCCTTGGCGCCCCCGCCGAGGGCGGCGGCGTCGAGCTTGGCACGCAGTTCGGCGACCAGCGCCTGGTGCGCCTCGGTGTTGGCCCGGTAGGCCGCGGAGCCCGGATCGGCGGAGGTGCCGAGCCGGGGCGCCGGAGCGGCTGCCCCCGGCGGTACGGCACCCGGTGCCGTCGCCGTGCCGGTCACTGCGTTGAGCCGGGCGCCGGAAGGTGCACCGGTGGTTGAGATGACCATTCCCAAGAGCTCCCTTGCCCTCGGCAGCAGGTGGGCGGGCCGAGTGCGGTTCGCCCGTGATCCCCACGTTAATTAACGTTAACTTACGCGGCCAGGTTAACGGCCGATAACCCAGCTGTCTACGATGGGCAGCATGCCGAACGTTCCCGCAGCCACCGCGCTCCCACGCCGCGACCAGATCCGCCGGGAGGCCGCGCGTCTGTTCGCCGCGCGGGGCTTCCTGGGCGTGGGCGTGGACGAGATCGGCAAGGCCGTCGGCATCAGCGGCCCCGGGCTCTACCGCCACTTCGCCGGCAAGGACGCGATGCTGGCCGACCTGCTGATCGGCATCAGCGAGCGCCTGCTGGAGGAGGGGCGCCGCCGGGCGGGTGGCGGCGACGGTCCGGCCGCCGCGCTGGACGCGCTGATCAGCGGCCACGTCGACTTCGCGCTCAACGACCGCGACCTGATCACCCTGCACGACCGCGAGCTGCTGAACCTCAAGGAGGAGGACCGGCGCACGGTCCGCCGGCTCCAGCGCGGCTACGTGGAGCTGTGGGTGGACGTGGTTCGGCAGGCCCACCCGTCGCTCGCCGCCCCCGCGGCCGAGCCGATGGCGCGGGCCGCCGTGCACGCGGTCTTCGGCCTGATCAACTCGACCCCGCACAGCCTCGGCCCGAACCCGGCCCAGGGTGATCGCACCGGTCTGCGGCGGGACGGAATGGCCGCGCTGCTGCACACTCTCGCCCACGGAGCCTTCGCGGCCGCCGCCGACTCCGCGGCCACTGGCCCGGCCGCCGCGGGCGGCCCCGGGGTGGCCGATCCGAATTCCGGCACCGACTCCGGCTCCGACTCCGACTGAGGCCGAGCGCCGGGGGCGCCGGCACCCGGAACGCCGGTCCGCACTTGGGCACAGCCGCAGACCCGCCGTCGGCCCTAGGCCGAAAGGACGGCGCCCGTCCGCCCCCGGGCCGCTGGGCGGACGGCAGGTGATCGGCGACCCTTGGGGTAGGGGCGGCCCGCCGAGTCGCAGCTGTGTTCGACTGGGAATCACCGCAGGCGGCGGGCTGTTGCCCAGTCCGCAGGGCCGGACGATCCGGGCCGCCCCGGAACCGGCTCGACCGCCCCGCGCGGCCGGAAAAGCCATGGCGGCCACCCGACGAAATGGTTAGCATCCCTAAATATGCCCGAGACTCACGGATCCATGGTGGAGCAATCCCCGAGCGGCTCACCGGCCCCCGGCCCCGACCCGGAGGGCCCCGGCGAGAGCCCGCAGGCCACTGACACGCGCCCCGAGCAGAACGAGCACGCGAAGCCGAACGAGCACGCGAAGCGGACCGAGAACCTGAAGCGGACCGAGAGCCTGAAGCCGAGGGAGAACGCAGAGGCCGACGGCTGGCTGCGCCGCCTGATTGGCTACAGCCGGCGGTCCCGTCGCAGCCTGTTGCTCGCCTTCGGCGCCTCACTGCTCGGTATGGCCGTCACCGCGCTGGTGCCGCTGGTCACCAAGCTGATCATCGACGACGTCATCGTCGCCCACACCCGCTCGCTGACCCCGTGGGCCGTGGTGCTGCTGCTCGCCGCCGTCGTGGTCTTCGGCTGCACCCAGGTGCGTCGCTACTACGGCGGCCAGCTCGCCCTCGACGTCCAGCACGACATGCGCAGCGACCTCTTCCGGTCGCTCGGTCGGCTGGACGGCCACCGCCAGGACCGCCTGGACACCGGGCAGGTGGTCGGGCGCGCGACCTCCGACCTCCAGCTGATCAACGGCCTGCTCTCGATGCTGCCGATGATGACCGGCTACCTGCTGATGTTCGTGATGTCGGTCGGCGTGATGGTCTGGCTGTCCGCGCCGTTGACCCTGATCGCCCTGGTCATGGCCCCTGCGCTGTGGTGGGTCAGTGTGCTCAGCCGCAAGCGCCTGTTCCCGGCCACCTGGGCCGCCCAGCAGGAGGCCGCCGCCGTCGCGGGTGTGGTGGACGGTGCGATCGGCGGCGTCCGGGTGGTCAAGGGCTTCGGCCAGGAGGCGCAGGAGCAGGACAAGCTGGAGCGGGCCTCCCGCAACCTGTTCGCCGCCCGACTCCGGTCGATTCGCCTCAACGCCCGCTACAACCCGGCGATGCAGGCGATCCCGGCCCTCGCCCAGGTCGCCGTGCTGGCCTTCGGCGGTTGGCTGGCCGTCGACGGGAGGGTCTCGCTCGGGACCTTCGTCGCCTTCTCCACCTACGTCGCCCAGATGACCGGTCCGGTGCGGATGCTGACCATGGTGATCACGGTCGGCCAGCAGGCCCGGGCGGGCGTCGAGCGCGTCCTGCAGCTGATCGACGAGCGCCCGCTGGTCCAGGAGCGTCCGGACGCGCTCAGCCTGGACCTCACCCATGACGGCAGCGTCGCCGACGCCACGAACGGCGGCTCGGCCGGTCCCCGCACCCCCGACGTCGCCCTGGAGTTCGACCGGGTCGAGTTCCGTTACGATCCCGAGCACCCCGCCCCGGTCCTGCACGGCCTCAGTCTGAAGCTCGCCCCGGGCGAGACCCTCGCCCTTGTGGGTGCGTCCGGCTCCGGCAAGTCGACGGTCGCCCAGCTGGTGCCCCGCTTCTACGACCCGGCGGCCGGGGCCGTCCGCCTCTACGGCCACGACCTGCGCGACCTCACCCTGGACTCGGTCCGCACGGCGGTCGGCATCGTCCCCGAGGAGAGCTTCCTCTTCTCCGAGTCGGTCCGCACCAACATCGCCTACGGCCGTCCGGACGCCACCGAGGAGCAGATCGTCGCCGCCGCGCGCGCGGCCCAGGCGGACGAGTTCGTCCGTGCGTTGCCGGACGGGTACGAGACCAAGGTCGGCGAGCAGGGCCTGACCCTCTCCGGTGGCCAGCGCCAGCGCATCGCCCTGGCCCGTGCGATCCTCACCGACCCCCGGATCCTGCTCCTGGACGACGCCACCTCGGCCGTCGACCCGCAGGTCGAGGCGGAGATCCACGACGCGCTGCGCTCCGTGATGACCGGCCGCACCACCCTGCTGATCGCCCACCGCCGCTCGACCCTCCAACTCGCCGACCGGATCGCCGTTCTTGACCACGGCCGGCTGCTGGACCTCGGTACGCACGAGGAACTCGAAGCCCGATGTCCCCAGTACCGCGCCCTGATCACCGACCCCGAGGCCGGCCGGACCCCCGAGCCGCAGAACCCGCCGGCCGAACAGCCCGCGCCGCAACCCGCTCAACAGTCCGCACAAGGCGAACAGCCGCTGCGAGACGGACAGCCCGAGCAGAAGGCCCCCGAGCAGAAGGCCCCCGAGCAGGAGGCCGTGGAGCAGGGGACCCCCGAGCTCCCCACCCCCGCCCTCGCCAAGGCGGCCCGCACCGCCGATCCGGACCTGGTGGCCAAGGTCGCCGACCTCCCGCCGGCCACCGACGTCCCCGCCGTGCCCCGCGCCGAGGCCGAGGCCGGCGACCCCGACTTCAGCCTCGGCCGCCTGCTGCGCCCCTTCCGTGCCCCGCTGCTGATCGCCCTCCTGCTGGTCACCCTGGACGCGGCCGCCGGGCTCGTGCTGCCGGTGCTGATCCGGCACGGCATCGACGAGGGCGTCCGCAAGGGCCTGATGTCCGGCGTCGCGGTGGCCTCGGTCGCCGCGCTGGTCGTCGTCCTGCTGGACTGGCTGGTGCAGAGTGCCGAGAACCGGGTCAGCGGCCGTACCGGTGAGCGCGTGCTGTACACCCTCCGGCTCAAGATCTTCGCCCACCTCAACCGGCTCGGTCTGGACTACTACGAGCGCGAGTTGACCGGCCGGATCATGACCCGGATGACCACCGACCTGGACTCGCTGACCTCCTTCCTGCAGACCGGCATGGTGACCGCCGTGGTCAGCCTGCTGACCTTCGCCGGGATCTTCGTGGCCCTGCTGATCATCGACGCCGGCCTGGCACTGGTGGTCTTCGCTGTACTGCCGCTGCTGGTGATCGCGACCCTGGTGTTCCGGAAGAAGTCCAAGGACCAGTACGAGCGCTCCCGGGACCTGATCAGCACGGTCAACGCCGATCTTCAGGAGAACGTGGCCGGCATGCGGATCGTCCAGGCCTTCCGCCGTCTGGACACCAACACCGACCGCTTCGTGGCGCGCGGGATCGCCTACCGCGAAGCCCGGGTCCGAGCGCAGCTCTACATCTCGCTGTACTTCCCGTTCGTCCAGCTCCTCTCCAGCGTGGCGGCCGCACTGGTGCTGATCGTCGGTGCCTCCCGGGTCGACGCGGGGACGCTGACGGTCGGCGCGCTGGTCGCCTACCTGCTCTACATCGACCTGTTCTTCGCGCCGGTCAACCAGCTCTCCCAGGTGTTCGACGGCTACCAGCAGGCCTCGGTCGGCCTCGGCCGGATCCGCGAACTGCTGCGCACCCCGACCACCACCGCGGAGGCGGCCGACCCGGTCCCGGTGACCGGGGCGCTGCGGGGTGAGATCAGCTTCGAGGGCGTCGGCTTCGCCTACAACGGCGGTGCGGACGGCGCCCCGGACGTGCTGAGCGGCGTCGACCTGCGGATACCCGCCGGACAGACGGTGGCGCTGGTCGGTGAGACCGGTGCGGGCAAGTCGACGCTGGTCAAGCTGGTCGCCCGGTTCTACGACGCCACCGAGGGCACCGTCCGGGTGGACGGCGTGGACCTCACCCGTTACGACCTGGCCCAGTACCGCCACCGCCTGGGCGTGGTGCCCCAGGAGGCGTACCTGTTCGCGGGCACCGTCCGCGAGGCGATCGCGTACGGCCGGCCGGACGCCTCGGCGGCCGAGGTGGAGGCGGCGGCCCGGGCGGTCGGGGCGCACGACATGATCGTCCGACTGTCGGGCGGCTACGACCACGAGGTCGCGGGCCGCGGGCGAAACCTTTCGGCGGGCCAGCGCCAGCTGATCGCGCTGGCCCGGGCCGAACTGGTCGACCCGGACATCCTGCTGCTGGACGAGGCCACCGCGGCGCTCGACCTGGCCACCGAGGCCGCGGTCAACCAGGCCGCCGACCGGCTCAGCGGAGGCCGCACCACCCTGGTCATCGCCCACCGCCTGACCACCGCCGAACGCGCCGACCGGGTGGTCGTGCTGGACCACGGCCGGGTGGTCGAGGACGGCACCCACACCGAACTGCTCGCCCTGGGCGGTACCTACACCCGGCTCTGGCAGGCGTTCATCGCGGACGGCCACCCGGCGCCGGCCGAGACGGTCGCCGCCGGGTAGCCGCCGGGCCATCGGCCACACCGGGTCGGCGGGCGGACCGTGGTACGACGGCCCGCACGCCGACCCCGCCGACGCACCGGTCGGTCCGTCAGGCGGCGATCAACGAGGCCAGCAGCCCCGAGGCGTCGATGCCGCGCGGCAGGTCGCTCACCTGGCCGTCTCCGACCTCCACCACCCGCCAGCCGGACCCGTCGGCCCGGCTGGCGAGGTCGGTGGTGACGAAGCGGCAGCCGAGTCTTCGCACCAGTGCGGACACCTCGGTGAGGTCGGGCTCGACGTGGAGGCGCGGGGCGTCCGGGTGCGGCCCGACCAGGACCGGCCGGCCGTCCAGCCACCACACCCGGGCCTCCACCGTCCGCCGCTCGCCGCCCGTGGTACCTGGGCCGCCCACGTCGCCCGTGCCCCCTGCGGAACCCGGGCCACCCTCGCCACCCGTGGCATCCGTGGCATCCGTGGCACCTGGGCCGCCCGCGTCGCCCGCGCCGGCCACGGCATCGCCGCGCTCCTCGTCCGGCCCGTCCGCCCGCTCGAACTCCTCGTACCGCCGCAGCACCACCCCGCCGGCCAGGAACTCGCCCTGCAGCTCGACGAACCGTCCGACCACCCGTCCGACCGCCGCCAGATCGGCCAACTCCGGTACGTAGCAGGCCTCCTGCCACTCGTGCTTGCGCGACTTCACGTAGTCCTTGACGATCGCCGGCCCGCTCCCGCCGAGCCGGGCCACGGCCTCCGCCAGTTCCGCAGGCGTGGGTGGCACCGCCCCGGCGGTCGGGATCCAGACGCTGGGCGGGGTCGCCCCCTCGAACGCCCCGTACCAGCCGGGCAGTTCGTGCGCCGCCGCGTAGCCGGGCGGACTGGTCAGCAGGTTTCCGCCGCGGGCGGTGAGCGCGGCGGCGAACTCGGCGTACCGGGCGGAGGGGAGCATCCAGCCCCGGTACCAGAGCGGTCCGCTGCCCCGGGGCACCCGCCGGACCGCCTCCTCGGCGCGTCCGGCAAGCAGCTCGTCGTGGTCGACCAGGAGGTGTTCGCCGCCCAGCTCCCGTACCAGCCTGGCCTCCCAGGCGAAGTGCGGATCGGGCCGACGGGGGTTGAGCGGATCTGCGGGAAAGAGGATCGAGGGTACGGGCATGGCGGTCAGGGTACGGCCACCGGGCCGCCCGCGACTGCGGATCGACGCAGGCCGGGGGCCCGGAAGGGGCTCAAGTCGGGGGACCGGGCCGGGAATCCGGTCGACGCCCCGGTCAGGCGCTGCCAGAGTGTCCCGATGCGAAGACTGCTGCGACCGCGCAAACGAGTTCCCCGCCGGGCCGCCCGCACGGTAGTCCTGGACCGGAACGGCTCGGTGTTCCTGCTCCGTTCGGACAACGACGAGGTCGGCGTCCACTGGACCATGCCCGGTGGCGGGCTGGAACCGGGCGAGACCCCCCGGGTCGGTGCCCGCCGCGAACTGTGGGAGGAGACCGGCTGGACCGACCTCGAACCCGGCCCGCTGCTCTGCACCTGGGAGCACGACTTCACCTGGCACGGCACCCCGGTCCGCCAGCACGAGCACATCTACCTGACCAGCGGACCGCACCGCGGCCCGGTCGGCGACGTCAGCGCGGTGCACGCCGAGGACCGGATCCTCGACTGGCGCTGGTGGACCCCGGCCGACCTCGCCGACGAGAACGCCGACGCGCTCTGGCCGCCCCGGCTCCCGGAGCTGCTGGACGCGGTCCGCGCGGGCTGGGCGGTCGACGGGCGCCCTCCGGTGCCCGTCGACCTCGGCTACGTCCCGAACGCTCGCTGACGGGCCCGCCGCCGGGCTCTAACCGCGCCCGCCGCGCCGCGGCCGTCGGTGCAGGCCGGTCGGGCCGGTCGGACCGGGCTCCCAGCCGTGCAGATCCAACTCCCGGTCGTGCAGCGCCCACGGGTTCATCCGTACCGTCAGCCGGGCGCCGGTCAGCTGCTCGACGGCGAGGCCGGTCTCTTCAACCAGCTGCTCGGTCGACACCGAGACGGCGATGGCGGGACGCCAGGACGGCAGCACCACCAGGCTGGTCCCGCGCCCGACCCGGACCGGCTCCGCCGCCACCCGGACCGGCGTCCGCTCCTCCGGGCGGCCGACGGCCTCCGGCTGGACCGGGCTGCCGCCGATCAGGATGCCGAGCGGCGGGACGGCCCAGGGCTCCTCTGCCCCGCCGCCCACCACGGCCCAGGTGTCCGCACCGGCCGTGGGGGGTGTGCGGTCGGCCGCCCCCCTCGTTGCACCGGTCGGTTCACCCGACCGCCCCGCACCGCGCGGCTCCACCCCGGTCGGGTCGGCGGCGGCCGTCTCCCGTGCGGTCGCCCCCTGCCCGGTCCGGTCGGTCCGCGGGTGCATCCGGCGCAGTCGGCGGGAGGGGGACGGGCGCCGCGAGCTCAGGCCCCGCACCTCCTCGCGCACCGGTTCACGCACCAGTTCGCGCTGCGATGCACGGGACGGCTTGCGGGACGGCTCGCTAGAGACCTCGCGATACGACTCCCGCGCCGAACGCGGCACCGGCGCGGGCCGGTTGCCCTCGGACGGCGCCGCCGCCTGCTGGGCCCGGACGAACCCCGGAGCGGTCCCGTCGAAGAGGGCACCGGCGGCGCCGTCCCCGTCCTCCTCCCCGGCCTCGCCGAGCAGCGTCCGAACCTCCTCCACCGACCGGCGGCACGCCGCGGCCAGCTCGGCGAGCGAGCGTCCTTCGGCGCGCGCGGCCCGCAGCCGCTCGGCGAACGCCGCCCGGAGCCGGTCCGCCGTCGCACTGCCGTCCGCCGTCGCGCCGCCGTCCGCCGGAGCCTGGCGGAGCTGCGCCTCGACATCCTCCGGGGTGCGCGGCTGCGGCACCGTGTCCTGGCGGGCGGGGGCGCCGAGCACACCGGTCGGTCCGCCGTCGGCAGCCGCCGCGATCGAGCAGATCGGCGCCCCTGGAGCAGCCCGGTCGGCCCGGTCAGCCTGGGCGGCCGGGTCAACAGGCAAGACCGAGTCGGCCGGACGGGACAGAACTGCCGTGACGGCCGTTCCCGTGGCGACGGGCGGTGCACCGGCCGCGGTCGAGGAGTCGGCACCGTCCGAGGGCGGGCCGGGGAGGGCGGGGTCGGTGGAGCTGGGGTGGAGCGAGGTCATCGGCGGGCCCTTCGGGGGACGGTCCCGACGATCCTCCCGCACCGCGCGACCAGCTCCAAGCGCCATTCCCGGGCGTGTGCCCGCGAGTACGGCGGGTTCACCACGCCCGCTACCGGAGGCCGACGGAGCCCCCTGCCCGGCAGGTCGGCTCAACTCCCGGGCGTCACGAAGCCCTTGAGGTCGGCGAGCACCGCGTTGGCCGCCGTGACACCGAGTCCCAGGAACCAGGTCTCGTCCGAAACCGGCCGGGCCTGACTGGACTTGACCGCACCGAGCGTCTTCCAGAGCGCGCTGCCGAGCACCGCGTCCTGATGGGTCGAGCTGGGGCTGCCGTACACGCCGTAGAAGATCCAGTCGGCGTCCGCCTTGTCGATCTGCTCCGGACCGACCTCCACCGCGAGCTCCTTGACCTGTTCGATCTTCGGCTGCGGCAGCGGCACGTCGCTCAGGACGGTGCCGATGAAGGACAGCTCGGCGTAGAGCCTGGTCCGGCCCGGCATGAAGCGCAGCGGCGTGATGGTGGGCCGCTTGTCGCCGAGCCCGGTGCCGATCGCTGCGGCGGCCGCCTGGTACGCGTCGAGCTGCGCCTTGGCCTCGGCCTGCAGGCCGAAGGGGCTGGCGTTGAGCAGGAAGTTCTGCTTCCAGGGGTAGCCGGGGCGCAGCGAGAAGACGGTCGGCGCGATCTTCGACAGCTGGGCGTACTGGTCCTGGGCGCGCAGTTGGCTGCCGAGGATCAGGTCGGGCTTGAGCGCGGCGATCGCCTCCAGGTTGAGGCTGTTGACGGTGCCGACGGCGGCCGGGTTGCCCGCCTTGTCCTTGAGGTAGGAGGGCAGCGACTTGGAACCGTCGGTGTGGACGACGCCGACCGGCTGGACGCCCAGCGAGACGACGTTGTCGAGCTCGCCGGTGTCCAGCACCACGACCCGGGTGGGCTTGGCGGGGATGACGGTCTCGCCCATGGCGTGCCTGACGGTGCGGGGGTAGACGCCGGGGGCGGCGTCGGTGCCGAAGCCCGTCATCTTCTCGATCACGGTGGCGTAGTCGTCGCCGCCCTGCCTGACCGACTTCTGGTCGGGGGAGGAGCCGCCACCCGGCTTCGACCCGCTGCCGCCCGTACCACCGCCGCCTCCGTTCCCGCTTCCCTCTCCACCGCCGGAGCTGCCGCAGGCGGTGAGCAGTCCGCTCAGACCGAGTACGGCGGCGCCGGCCACGCCGGCCGTGAGGAAGCGGCGGCGGCCGGGGGTGCGGGCGGTGCGGATCGGGCCGTCGGAGTCGGAGGCCACGCGACGCTCCTTCACGAATCGGGACCGGCGGCCGAGGGAGGCGCCGGGCAGTCAAAGTTAGGTGAGGCAAACCCATCTTGCCTGCCACCTGATCGGCGCGAACGTCGCCCAGGACACCATCCTGTGCCCGGTACTTCGCCGCTCGCTCCGCGGCAGCCTGCGCGACCTGCTGCTCACGGGCGCGGAGCCACTGCTCGGCGGCCTCGGGCTGAGCGCCGTCCTCCTGCAGACCCTCACCGACGCCTGGTCCCCCGTCTACGGCAACGGCGCGGTGTTCGGCATCGGCTCGGTGCTCGTGATCGGAGTCGGCATCCTGCTGCTCGACGCCGGACCGATGACCTGGTACGGCCCGGTACGGCCGGAGTTCTTCCGCGGCGAGACGCTGCAGCAGGGACACCCCCGCCCTGGTGGTGGAGGACTGACGCTATCGTTGGAGCCATGAAGCGCTTCGTGGGCCTGTGCTGGTGGCCGTCCTAGGACGGCCAACACACCTGCCTGACCAGGGCCGTCCGGGATGGACGGCCCTGTCGCGTTTCCCCACGGAACGGGCCCGCGCCCCGGACGGCCGCCACCACCGCCGTACCGAGGGAGAAACCCGATGACCACCGTTGAGCGCGCCACCAACCGCGTCACCGCCGCCCGCGCCACCACCAACCGCGCCACTGCGGCCCGCACCGCGGCGGACCACGCGACGACCGGACACGCGACCGCCGAACCGTCCGCCGCCGCCGTCCTGACGGCCGCCGACCTGGTCGGCGATCCGGGCGCCCACCGCGTCCTCACCGGGGACCGCCCCACCGGCCCGCTCCATCTCGGCCACTACTTCGGGACCCTGCAGAACCGGGTCCGGCTCCAGGACCAGGGCGTCGAGATGTTCGTCCTGGTCGCCGACTACCAGGTCATCACCGACCGCGACCTCGCCGACCGGCTCGCCGAGCACACCGAGAACCTGGTCCTGGACTACCTCGCGGCCGGCCTCGACCCCGAGCGGGCCACGATCTTCGCGCACAGTGCCGTCCCCGCCCTGAACCAGCTGCTGCTGCCCTTCCTCAGCCTGGTGAGCGTCGCCGAACTGAACCGCAACCCCACCGTCAAGGACGAGATCGCCCACTCCAGCCAGGCCGCCGTCAACGGACTGATGTTCACCTACCCCGTCCACCAGGCCGCCGACATCCTCTTCTGCAAGGCCGACCTCGTCCCGGTCGGCCAGGACCAGCTGCCCCATCTGGAGGTCGCCCGCACCGTCGCCCGCCGCTTCAACGAGCGCTACCCGCACGCAGACGGCAGCGCCGTCTTCCCCCGCCCCCGGGCGCTGCTCTCCGACGCCCCGATGCTGCTCGGCACCGACGGGGGGAAGATGAGCAAGAGCCGCGGCAACGCCGTCGCCCTCGGCGCCGACGAGGACGAGACCGCCCGGATCATCCGCGGCGCCAAGACCGACGCCGACCGCCGCATCACCTACGACCCGGCCGGCCGCCCCGGGATCTCCGGCCTCGTCCTGCTCGCCGCGCTCTGCCAGGACCGCTCGCCGGAGGCGATCGCAGAGGAGATCGGCGACGGCGGCGCGGCCGCCCTCAAGCGCACCGTCACCGAGTCCGTCAACGAGTACTTCCGCCCGCTGCGCGCCCGCCGCGCCGAACTCGCCGCCGACCGCGGCCACCTGCGGCAGGTCCTGCGCGCCGGTGCCGAGCGGGCCAACGCCATCGCCGACGCCACCCTCGCCGAAGTGCGGGAGGTGATGGGCGCGATCTGAAGAGCACTCAACCCGCCCGGACCTCCTGGGGTCCGCCCACCGCGGACATCGGCCGGTCGGCCCGCGGGCATATCGTCACCGGGCGGCCTCGACCACAGCCCGAGGCCCCCCGCCACCCGCCCCTCCCCCGAAAGGCCCGGTCCATGGACCAGCAACCCACCACGCCCGGCCAGGGACTGACCCGCCCGCCGCAGCTGCGCCCCGGCGACCACATAGTCATCGTCGCTCCCAGCGGCCCGATCGACCCCGAGCGGCTCACCGCCGGCTGCGCGATCCTCCGCTCCTGGGGCCTGCGCGTCACCGTCGCCCCGCACGTCCTCGACACCCACCCCACCCTCGGCTACCTGGCCGGCACCGACGCCGACCGCGCCGCCGACCTCCAGGACGCCTGGCTCGACCCCGCCGTCGACGCCGTCATCTGCGCCCGCGGCGGCTACGGCGTCCACCGCGTCGTCGACCTCCTCGACTGGACCGCGATGCGCGCCGCCCGGCCCAAGCCCTTCATCGGCTTCAGCGACGTCAGCTCCCTTCACGAGGCCTTCGCCCAGCGCCTCGGCCTCGCCACCCTGTACGGGCCGCTGGCCTCCGGCTCCTCCTTCGTGGACGACGGGCCCACCGCCGAGCACCTGCGCCGGACCCTCTTCGACCCCGCAGCCACCACCGTCCTCACCTCGCCCACCGCCACCGCCCTCGTCCCCGGCCGCGCCCACGGCGTGACCGCCGGAGGCTGCGTCCACGTCCTCGCCGCGGAGCGCGGCACGCCCGCCGCCCGCCCCTCCTTCGCGGGCAGCATCCTGATCCTCGAAGACGTGAACGAGCACCCGTACCAGCTCGACCGCCTGCTCACCCAGTTCCTGCGCTCCGGCGCCCTCGACGGTGTGGCCGGCATAGCCCTCGGTTCCTGGGAGGGCTGCGGCCGGTCGGAACGGGTCCGGGACGTGATGCTCGACCGCCTCGGCGGGCTCGGTGTGCCCGTGCTCTGGGAACTGGGCTTCGGCCACTGCCCGTCCACCCTCACCGTTCCGCTCGGTATCCCGGCCCTGCTCGACGCGGACGCCGGCACCCTCACCCTGGACCTGCCCGGCCTCACCGCCGGTTCCGTCCCGGCGCCCGGGGTCGGCTGAACCGGCCGCCGGGCCGGGGGAATGAGTAGGGTGCCGCCATGAACGAGGACCGCCTCACCGCCCTTGCCCTCGGACTCCTCCGCGGCCCGGGCAGCAACGCCCGTACGATCCTCGGACTTGCCGGCCCGCCCGGAGCCGGCAAGTCCACCCTGGCCCGCCGCCTCGTCGCCGAGGTCGAACGCGTCGAAGGCCCCGGCACGGCCGCGTACCTCCCGCTCGACGGCTTCCACCTCTCGGCCGCCCAGCTCGACCGCCTCGGGCTCACCCACCGCAAGGGCGCCCCGGCCACCTTCGACGCCCACGGCTACGTCGCCCTGCTGCGCCGGGTCGCCGCCGACCGCTTCCAGGACATCTACGTCCCCGACTTCGACCGCACCCTGGACGAGCCGGTCGCCGCCCGCCACGTCGTGCGCCCCCACACCCGGCTGGTCATCACTGAGGGCAACTACCTCGCCTCCGCCGACACCCCCTGGCCGGACGCCCGCCAAGTGCTGCGCGAACTCTGGTACGTCGAAACCGATGACACCGTGCGCCACGAACGCCTGCTCCGCCGCCACCGCGACGGCGGCCGTGACGAGGCCACCGCCCTGCACTGGGTGACCGCCAACGACCACCCCAACGGCGAGTACGTGAAGCAGGGCCGGGCGCTCTGCACCCGGACCGTCCCCGGAACCGGTTTGCGTCAGGCTCCGCAGAGGGGTAGTGTTTTCTAGTCGCTCGGCAGGGAGCACCGGACACGCATCGGCGCGGACGGTCCCGGGGCGGCCAATCCCCTGAAACACCACTTCTCGGTTCGTGCCGGCTGTTTCGCTTT
>NZ_JBHWDU010000078.1:0-39602 GCF_042734825.1 Kitasatospora sp. NPDC059648
GGAGATAACTGGCCGCCGTTGGGGAAGACTCCGTGGCCGCCAGCGGGGAGAACTCATGGCCGCCTACGGGGAGACCTTCAAGGCCGTTGACAAGTATCCCGAGCGAGCGCCACCTGCATGTTCGACGATGGCGAAGACTCAAAGAGCCTGGACGTACAGCGGTTCGCTGGAGATCACATCACCCTGCCCGTTGCGGGTCAGAACGACGGTGACCTGGTCGTCGAAATCGTCTGACGCGGTGACCTGCGCCCATGTGGCTCGGCTCGCAACGGCCGAACACCCGGGCGCGGTGGACGTCGCAGGCGACGAGGTAGGCCAGCGCGCCGCCGCGGCCGTACTCGTGGTTGACGCGCATCGCCCGGGCCCGGCCCGGGGCCAGGGTCGGATGGCAGCGCGGGCGGCGGGCCTGGACGGCGGTTTTCTCGTCGCTGGAGAGGACGTATTCGCCCTCGCCCAGCGGGACGCCCTCGAACGTACGGGCGTACAGGTCCAGGACACGCTGGGCTTTGATGTGGAAGTCGGGGTCGCGGATGAAGATCCAGGACCGATACTGCCAGGGCTTGAGGGCGTCCTCGCGCAGCCAGCGGCGCACCGTGGACGCGGAGACGGTATCGGTGATCCCGCTCGCGGTCAGCTCGGCGGCCAGCTCCAGGCAGGACCAGCGCGCCAGTGGCACGCCGGTCTCGGCGGGCAGCTGGCAGGCCAGCGCCTTGGCCGCGGCGACCTGCACGGAGGTGAAACGGGCGGGGCGCCCGGAGCGCTTGCGGTCGGCCAGAGCCGGCAGCCCGCCGTGGGCGAACCGGCCGCGCCAGGTCCGGACCGTGTCCACGTGCAGGTGGGTCTCGGCGGCGATCCTGGCATTACTCCGGCCACGTGCCGCGAAGAGGACGACTGCGGCACGCTGCCGGGCTTGGTGTGGAGTCTTGTGCCCGTAAGCCATCTTCTTCAGCTGGTGGCGCTCGGAGGCGGTCAGCACCACCGCCACGGCAGCGCGTATGGCCACGTACCCGTCCCCCGGATCCTGCGGCAGGCTGGTAGGCCTGAATGATTTCGACTGTCCACCGCTCTTCCTTCTGCCTCGTTGGATCTCCAAGGAGGCAGAAGAAAGAGCGGTAGGGACCGGCATGTTGATGGCCCGCCGACCGTCAGGTCGGCGGGCTACCATGATCGTTGAAGGTTCGTCGGCGCCCAGGAAGGCGGTCGGTGGCCTACGCTCGTGTCTCGCGTGTCACCGAGGGTCGCGGGCGCTCACGCGGCGGACCGGACCTTGATCGCGTGGCTGAGGGCGGTCTGCTCATCGTCGGGAAGGCGACGCTCGGCGTGGAGCATGCGCATGGCGGCGGTGATGCGTTCCTCGTCCTCGGGTGTGCCGAGGCTGCCCATGTACGGGGGCAACAGCAAACTCAGAGCTTCGAGGTCCGCGCGTGCGCAGAGCTTGGTGAGGAGTTCGCCGACCGGGTCTTCGTGCTGCTGTGGTGCGGCCGGAGTGGTGGCACGCAGTCCCGCGGCGATGCGGTAGCGGAGCCATTGCTGGTGGGGGCCGGCTGGGACGTCGTCGATGTGCTTGGCGGCGGACTCGAAGTGTTCGCGGGCCTGGTCGATCTGGCCCAGGTCCCGGTGGGCCCGGGCCATGTTGCCATGAAGGGAGGCATAGAAGCCGCGGACACGATCGTCGCCGACCTTGTCGGCCCGGTTCAGGCACTCCTGGTTCCAGTGCAGGGTCTCCTGCGGTGTGGGCTGGTGCCGGGCGAGGTAGTGCGCGGCGATGCAGGCGTCGTAGTCGTCCTCGGCTGCTTCCCACGCTTGAAGGAACAGGTCCCGGGCTCGGGAGTCTCGTCCTTCGGTCTCGGCCTGCATGCCCTGGACGCACAGCTGCACGACGACGTTCTCGGGGTCGGTCATGGTTCTCCTGAGGTGATGAGGGCGCGGTGACGAGGGAGGATCAGCTGGAGGTGTTGAGGGCGACCGGCATGACCAGGGTGGTGAAGCTGCCCTGGTCTGCGGAGCGCACCACGACAGGTCGGTCTGCGGCGGCGATCTCCAGCAGGACGTCAGGCCCGACGCCGGCCTCCAGAGCGGGAGCCAGGACGGCAGGGTCGAAGCCGATCCGCTGCGGCAGGTCTTGATGGCAGACCGCGGGCAGGGTGGTGGCGATGGAGTGATCGGGAAGAGAGACGGTCATCTCGTCGCCCGAGAAGCTCAGAGCGATACGTGCAGCGTCGCCGTGACTGTTGACCGCGTCGCGAAGGGCCAGGCGATCCACGATCACGCGGTATTCGGGCGGAGCCAGAGCCGAGAGCATCTCGCGGTAGTCAGGGAACTGGTCATCGACCGTCACCAGGACACGGGACTCTGACGTACTGCGTGCTCGGGTCCCGTCCGGTCCGACCTGAATAGTGACCTGGTGAAATCGCGCCGCCCATTGCCCGAACTCGATCAGGTCAGCCGCGTGCACCAGCAGGCGGCAGGGCCCTCCCTCGAGAGCCGCAGGCCTCAGGACACGCATCGACAGGCGATAGCGATCGGTAGCCACCAGGTGGACCTCGCCGTCATCGATCTCGATGAGGACGCAGCCAAGTGCAGGGCGTTCCACGTCGGAGGCTGCGGCCGGCACCACCTGGCGGACAGCGCTGGCCAACTCCGCGCCGCCGATTCGCGCTTCCGTCTTGCTGTCGGCAGTCGAGAGGGATCGCAGAGCCGCCGCGATGGCGGTCTTGGCCGCCTGCGTCCGGTCCCGCATCCTCTCCAGGTGCCGCTCCAGCACCTCTCGACCCTCGCGCTCGGGCCCGTCGAGCACCACGGCAACCTCAGCCAGCGGCAGTCCCGCATCTCGCAGACCGCGTAGGAGAGCGGCACGGGCCTCCTGCGCAGGGCTGTAAAAGCGGTATCCAGTCGCGCCGTCAACCCACGCCGGCCGCAGGACACGGCAGTCGTCGTAGAAACGCAGGGCGCTCGGAGCGAGACCGACGCGCCGCGCGAAGGCGCTAATGCTGAGTAGTTCCGTGGTGCCGTCCATGGCCCCGATTGTCGACGTTCATCCAACTTGAAGGTCAACTCGCCCTTCGCCCGCGTTCCACGCCTTCACCTGGCGCAAGAGCTTCCTCAGCGTCAACCTCCGAAGGACTTCCAAACTCGACCGCTGAGGGTCGACTCGGCCCCGGGGTACGGGTCCGGCGGTACGGGACGGCCGTGGCGGTGGCGAGCCCCGCCCTCTCCCGGCGGGACCGGCTGACGGTCGACGGCGATCCCGACGACGCCACGCACCTGCTCTCGTTGGCGTTGCCGCCCCGCGGCGAGTAGGACAGGCCGCCGTACCGCTCCTCGAACCGGATCGTCGCGTCCACGATCTCGGGTCCCGCGGCATGCTCGAACCCGGCGACGTCGACGGCCGTGGCGTGCTGCCTGATCCGATCGGCAGACATTGGTGCACGTCGCCGCGAATGCGGTTCAAGGAAGCTGCGGAGCCGGGGCGACAGGGTGGGGTCATCAAGAATGTGTATGTCGTACAGCGTACTGATCGGCGAGCAGCTCGCCGATCACGTACCGGGCGGTGCGGGCCATCCGGGGGTTGGTCTCACGGTAGTAGCTCAGCTCCATCAGCGAAACGGACAGTGCCCAGCCCCTCCCCCGCGCCCACTCCGCGTCGTCGGCGCCGACGGCCGTCCGGAAGGCGTCGCGTACGGGCGCCGGGAGCACGTACCAGGCGGGGATCAGGTCCACGGCCGGATCGCCGAGGCCCGCGCAGCCGAAGTCGATGACGGCGCTCAACCGGCCGCGCCCGTCGACCAGCAGGTTGCCGGGCTGGAGGTCGGCATGGATCCAGACGAGTGCGCCGGGATGCTCGGGCGCCGCAAGTCCGTTATTCCATATGGCAGTTACGGCCTCCATGTCAACCACATCGGCCAGCGCCGCGACCGCCCGCCGGACCGCCGTGTCCCGCGCCGCGAGCGTCTCGCTGCGGTAGGAGGCCGGACCGCCGGCCGGGTCGACGCGGTGCATCTCGGTCACGAAGGACGCCAGGTCGGCGGCCAGCAGCTCGGGTCGCGACACATACCCGGCGACCGGGTTGGCCCCCTCCAGCCACCGCAGCACCGACCACTGCCACGGGCACCCGTCCACCGGCTCGCCGAGCCCCACCGGCACCGGTACGGCGACCGGGAGTCCGGGCGCCAGGCGGCGCAGCCAGGTGTGCTCCTTGGCGATGTCCTCGGCGGCCCCCGGGATGCGCGGGATCCGCACCACCAGGTCCTCGCCCAGCCGGTACATCGCGTTGCTGGTCCCGGCGGAGTCCACCAGCTCGACCGGCAGTCCGGCCCAGTGCGGGAACTGCGCGGCCACCATCCGGCGGACCAGGGCGTCGTCGATGTCCAGTTCGTCCGCGTGCATCTTCTGGGGCATGGCGCCCGACCCTGCCAGCACCGATCGCGCCCGGCAAACGAATTACCAGGGCACGACCTGGCCCAGGTGGTCCCCGAAGTGCAGGCCGCCCTTGCCCCGGTGCCGCTCGATCGTGTCCGCCACTCCCGGAACACTCTCGTCCACGCTCAGTTCGGCCCCGGATCCGCCGAGTTCGGTGCGCACCCAGCCCGGGCCCATCAGCAGCAGCGTCCTTCCCACCCGGCGAAACCTGCCTCGCCGTCCCGGCGGACGTCGACCGGCCGGGCCCCGTACGCGAGTTCCTGGACCTCGCCGTCCCCGCCCTGCGGTCGGCGGCTCAGTGCCGAGCCGCGAGGTCCTGACTCCCCACCACCTTGAGCAGTCGCAGGGCCGAGTGCGAGGGGGTGCCGGGTGCGGCGGTGTAGAAGATCGTCCACTGGTCCCGGTGGGGATCGTGCAGCGCCTCGCAGTCGAGGTCGAGCGGACCGACCACAGGGTGGAGGATGCGCTTGCGGGTCGAGCGGCGCACCTCGACGTCCTGCCGGGCCCACAGTTCGCGGAACTCGGCGCTGTCCGCGTGCAGCCGGTCGACCAGGCGGCGCACCCCGCTGTCGGCGGGGTAGCGGGCGGCGGCCGAGCGCAGGTCCGCGACCGCACGACGGGCGAACGCCTCCTGATCGGAGGGCTCGTAGAGGGCGCGGGCAGCCGGATCCGTGAAGAAGCGGCAGACGAAATTCCGCTCCGCGGGCGGCGAGGCGGAGAAGTCACCGAGCAGCGCGGCCGCCATGGCGTTCCAGGCGAGGATGTCGCGGGCGGCGCTGCAGACCATGGCCGGGGTGTCGTCCAGCCGGTCGAGCAGGTGCAGGACGCCGGGCCGTACGTCGCGCGGCAGCACACTCGGAGGCAGCGGCGGCTCGCCGACCTGCGCGAGACGTACGAGACCAACGTGTTCGGCGTCGTCACCGTCACCAACGCCATGCTGCCGCTGCTGCACAGGTCCCCGGCCGGCCTGATCGGCAACGTCTCCAGCGGCCTCGGCAGCTCCGCCGTCCTCACCGACCTCGACCACCCGGCCGGGGAACACACCATGCTGCTCGGCTACAACTCCTCGAAGGCCGCGCTCAACGCCGTCACCCTGGTCTACGCCCGCAGTCTGCGGGACGCCGGCATCAAGGTCAGCTCGCTGGAGCCGGGCCACTGCGCGACCGACCTCAACCACCACTCCGGCCCGTCCAGCGTCGAGGAGGGCGGCCGCCGGATCGCCCGCCAGCTCGGCGAGGCGCTGGCAGGGCCGAGCGGCCAGTTCTTCCACCCCGACGGCGGCAACTACCCCTGGTAGGCGGCGACAAGGCCGGGCAGCCCGCGCATGTCGTCGAACACGACCGTGCCCGGCCCGGCCAGCCGCTCCGCCGCCGTCACGCCGCCCGCGTAGCCGAGCGCGCGCATCCCGGCGGCGCGGGCGGCCTGCACGCCGGGCCCGCTGTCCTCGACCACCAGGCAGCGGGCCGGATCGACGCCCATGCGGCGGGCGGCGTGCAGGAAGAGGTCGGGTGCGGGCTTGCCGCGCCCGACCTCGGTGGCACTGAAGATCCGGCCCTCGAACCGGCCGTACAGCCCGGTCCGCCCCAGGGTGTGGCGCATCTTCTCGTGGGTGCCGCTGGACGCCACGCAGGTGGGCAGCCCGAGCGCCTCCAGCGCGTCCAGCGCCTCCGGCAGCCCGTCCACCGGCGTCAGCCCGGCGTCCACGGCCTCGGCGTGCAACTCGCGGAAGCGCTTGTCGAACAGCGTCGCGGTCTCCTCGTCGAGCCGCTCGGCGACCATCGCGTGGTTGGCCGCCTCCGACCGCCCGACGAACCGCTCGATCGCCTCCGCCTCGGTCAGCGGCCAGCCGAACTCCTCCCCCAGCCGCACCAGGACGCGGACGGCGATCACCTCGCTGTCCACCAGGACGCCGTCGCAGTCGAATATCACCAGGTCTATCGGGTCGATCATCGGATCAGCATAGGGCGGTCCCGATCCGGTCAGTGATTCGGCGACGGGAAGTTCCCCGCCGACTGCGGAACACTGTCCGGCAATCTCACCGGGTTCGAGCAGGGGAAGTCCGCCACGACGGCCTTGGCGGCCTTAAGCAGGATGTCGAGGATCGCCCGGTGACTCCTGTCCGGCACCTGAAGGGCGAAGCGCGCGCCGACCTCGACTTCGAGCCACGGATTCACCCGTCGCTCGAAGTCCAGGTGAGCCGTTTCACCCACCCCGGTCCGTGCGCGGACGGACTCCCCTGCCCGGTCCACGTCAATTGGGAGCCCAGCCATCAACCCCTGTGAGGCAGGGGAGTTGAGCGGACCCTGAGCAAACGGCGGGGCCCGGCGGCCGAAGCCGCCGGGCCCCCTACCGATGTGGCGTCAGCTGGTCTGGATCGAGGCGTCGTCGATCACGAAGCTCGTCTGCAGCGAGGAGTCCTCGGTGCCGGCGAACTTCACGGTGACGCTCTTGCCCGCGTAAGCCGAGAGGTCGAAGGTGCGCTGCTGGTAACCGGTGGCGGCGTCCACGTTGGAGTAGGTCTTCAGCGTGGTGCCGTTCACCGACACGGTCAGCTTGTCGTACGCCGTCGAGCCCGTCTCGGCGGTGTCGACGTGCAGCCAGAAGCTCAGCGTCGCCTTGCAGCCCGCCGGGACGGTGACCGTCTGGGACAGGGTGTCGCTGTGGCTGCTGCCGTAGCCGTCCAGCCAGGCCTTCCAGCTGCCGCCGTGCGCCGCCTGCGAGGAGCTGTTGTCGACCACACCGCTCGAAGCCGTCCACGGCGCCGCCGAGCCCGTCTCGAAGCCCGGGTTGCCCAGCAGCTGCGCCGGAGTGCAGGAACCGCCGCCGCTGCCGGCGACCGTCCAGCCGAAGCTGGTGGTGGCCGACTTGCCGGCCGTGTCGGTGACGGTGACGGTCACGCTGGAGCTTCCGGCGGTGGAGACGGTGCCGGAGATCAGGCCGGTCGAGGAGTTGATCGACAGCCCGGCGGGCAGGCCGGTCGCGCTGTAGGACAGCGGGGCGGTGCCGCCGGAGGCGTTGATCTGGAGGTTCACCGCGCCGCCGACCGTGGTGGACTGGTCACCGGGGCTGACCACCGAGACGGCGGCACCGGCCGGCTTGGTGAGCAGGCAGCCGGGCACGGTGAGGTCGATGGCGCGGCCGGAGTTCAGGCAGGTGGTGAACCAGTACGTCTCCTCACCGTAGCTCTGGCCCTTGGTGGCCTTGGTGGAGCCGTCGGCGGCGACCTCGCAGGGGTTGTTGAGGGTGCACATCTCACCGTCGTCGTTGCCGGTGTTGTTGATGCCGACGATCCGCCCGCTCGCGGAGTCGATGATCGGCGAACCGGAGGTGCCGTGCGTGGTGTTGCAGCCGGAGCTGTAGCGCAGCGAGTCGTGCCAGGTCCACTGGTCCTCGCGCAGGGTGGGCACGAACCCGTTGACGGAGCAGTTCCAGACCTGCTTCCAGTACGAGGACGGGATGTACATCGAGGCGCCGTCGGTGGGGTGGGCGTCGTTGACGGTCAGCGCGGTGGCGCCGTACTTGGAGCCGATCGAGGCGTACGTGTCGGTGAGTTGGTAGAGCGCGACGTCGGTGCCGGTCATCGTCGCGTAGATCACCTTGTCGGCCTGCACGGTGCCGAGGCTGTTGCCGGCACCGTCCAGCAGGGTGCCGCTGCGGCTGGCACTGACGTTCTGGATGACCTGGCCGTACGGGGGCATGGTCGGCAGGCAGTGCCCGTTGGTGAGCATCATGGCCCGGTCGCCCGCCACCGAGGCGGGGAAGCGGACCAGCGAGGCCGAGCAGTCGTCCAGGGCGATGGTGGACGTCAGGTCGGCCGCCTGGACGGCGTGCGCGGGGACGGCGGCTAAGGCCAGCCCGCTCGCGACGACGGCGCTCGTGCCGGCCACCGCGACAAGTCTCTTGAACATGGCTCTCCTTGTGGGGGATCGCGGGGTGTACGACCGGTCGCCGAGGCCCGCGCCGCACGAAAGTGCCATGGTCACTTCAAGGGGTCAACCGTTCTGGCCGAACTCGCCACTCACCACCGCCTGTTGTGCCACCCGGCGGCAACCACCCGTCCCGATATGCCCGTTACGGGCGGCACGGGTGCGGGCCTGGGGAGCGCTACGGCTGCGGGAAGGAGTCCGGGTCCACGTCGTTGGTCTTGGCGTTGCCGTCGACCACGGGCTGGAGGGTGATCTCCCACGAGGTCGAAGTGCGGCCGGTCTCGAACGGGAAGTTGTCGTCGAACTTGGTGAACGCGCAGCTCTGCGTGAAGGCCTTGGCCTCGGAGTCCCAGTCCACGCCCTCGGAGACGTAGACGTCGTACGTCCCGTCCTCCACGCCCTCGATGTCGGCCTTCTGCCCCTTGGCCACGAACATCGAGTGCACCGTCTTGCCGTTCAGCACGAGCGAGACGACGGCGTCCTTCTTGGTCCCGTTGTCGACCTTGAACACGCCGTCGCCGCGCAGCTTGCCCTTGCTGACCATCGTGCCGTTGTCCAGCGAGCGGGACTGCTGCTTCGGCAGCTGCGGGACGGCGAAGGTGGTCGAGTAGCCGGCCTCCGCCATCTTGCCCAGGGCCGCCGACACCTCCGCCAGCCCCTGCGAGGCGCCGAGCTCGGCCTCGGCCGAGCCCAGGGCGCAGACGCTGTGGGACTTGATGTCACCGCGGACCGTGGTCGCGTCCTTGGCGAGCAGCTTCAGCGCGACCACCAGCAGAGTCTGGTCCTTGGAGACCGCAGCCGGCTGGTCCGCCCTGCTCAGGCTCGCGGCGGCCGCCTGCGCGCTGGTGGAGACGGTGGTGAGCACGGTGCCGAGGTCGGCGAGGTTCTTGGCCCCCGCCACCTGGGCGAGCGCGGCGTTGAGCGGGTCGATGCTCGCGCTGAGCACCGGGCCGTACGGCGTCGGCGTGACCTGAGGCACGGTCAGGCCCGTCGCCGTACCGGTGGACGAGGAGCGGGTGTCATCGCCCCCACCGCCGGAGCAGGCCGCGAGCAGCAGCGCCGTACCGACGGCCAGACCGGCCTTGCCGAAGGACCTCATGACCCCACCCCACCGACACCCGGCGCGCACAGCACGCGCACACCCCGTGACATGCTGCCGAGCGCGGACCTCCCGGTCAACAGGTTTCAATAGATCACCCGAAGGGGCCGTCCCGGCCCACCCATCTGGGTCAACTACGATCGGGCGCGTGCTCAGTCTCACCGGACTCCCCCTCCAGATCATCGCCTCGGTCATCGCGATCGTCGTCTTCGCCGCCACCATGTGGTTCTGGCCGAAGTTCGGCGGGAAGGGCTGGAAGTCCTGGCTGGGCCGGATCGGCGCCTTCCTGGCCACCCAGCTCTCGGTGCTGGTCGCCATGGGCCTGATCGCCAACAGCTACTTCGGCTTCTACAGCTCCTGGACCGACCTGCTCGGCACCAGCGGCGGTCTCGGCACAGTGGTCGACCACCAGCCGAACGCCTCCGGGGTGTCCGTCACCGGTGAGCAGAAGTTCTACTCGGCCCAGGGCTCGGAGCCGGACCGCTCCGGGCTGATCCAGAAGGTCGACATCAAAGGAGCCGGCAGCGGCCTGAGCACCGAGGCGTACGTCTACCTCCCGCCGCAGTACTTCCAGCCGGGCTTCACCAAGCAGCGCTTCCCGATGGCCGTGGTGCTCACCGGCTACCCGGGCACCCCGGAGAAGCTGATCTCGCTGATGCAGTACCCGGCGTCCACCCTCGACGCGATCGAGCAGAAGAAGCTGCCGCCCACCATCCTGGTGATGACCCGCCCCACCCTGGTCGGCGACCGGGACACCGAGTGCGTCGACGTCCCGAACGGCCCCCAGGTCGAGACCTTCTTCACCAGCGACCTGCCCAAGGCCCTCGCCACCACCTACCGGATCGGCACCGACCCGGCCAACCGGGCCGTGATCGGCAACTCCACCGGCGGCTACTGCGCACTCAAGTTCGCGCTGCGCAAGCCCGACTCCTACCCGGCGGCGGTCGCCCTCTCCGGGTACTACAGCGCAGCCCACGACCCGACCACCGGCGACCTGTTCGGCGGCAACGACAAGCTCAAGCAGGAGAACGACCTGCTGTGGCGGCTGAAGAACCAGCCGGCCGCCCCCGTCTCGCTGCTGCTGACCACCGCGTACGACGAGAACAACTACGACGAGACCAAGGCCATGGTCGCCGCCTTCAAGGCCCCCACCAAGATGTCGACCATCACCCTGGACACCGCCGGCCACAACTTCCACACCTGGACCCGGGAGATCCCCCCGGCCCTGGAATGGCTGGGCAAGCACATCACCATGCCGGCCGCCGTCTGAGCGGGCGGCGCGGAGGTCGACACGTCCCGGGCGAACCAGGAGCGAGAACCCCCTGAACTCCCCGGACGCCCGGGTGAGCCCCCCGGACGCGGGTGAGCCCCCCGAGTGCCCCCCGGGTGAAGCGGGACACATCACACCCGTCTCACAGCCGCGTCTCACGGTTCTCTCAGCCTCGCCACGCACGGTATGGCCCATGACCACGAGCAGCTACTCCCCTCCGGCCGGCGATCCGTGGCCCGAGGCCGCGAACTATCCGCCGCCGGAGGTGCCGCAGCCGGGCACCGGCCGACCGGGCCCGGCATCGCTCTTCCCCGAGCAGCCCCTGCCGCCCGTCGGCCCCAAGGGCCCCGCCTCCTGGTCCGGTCGGCTGCGCACCCTTCCGGCCCGCGCCTGGCGCGGCCGCGCGGACGACCCGCGCTGGGTGCGCCCCGCCCTGCTGGCGCTGATGGCCGCGACCGTCGTCCTCTACCTGTGGGGCCTCGGCGCCTCCGGGTGGGCCAACGCCTTCTACTCGGCCGCCGTCCAGGCCGGCAGCCAGAGCTGGAAGGCCTTCTTCTTCGGCTCCTCCGACGCCGGCAACTTCATCACCGTCGACAAGCCCCCGGCGTCGCTGTGGCCGATGGAGCTGTCGGTGCGGATCTTCGGCCTCTCCTCGTGGTCGATCCTGGTCCCGCAGGCGCTGATGGGCTCGGCCACCGTGGGCGTGCTCTACGCCACGGTGCGCCGCCGCTTCTCCCCGCTGGGCGGCCTGCTGGCCGGCGCCGCGCTGGCGCTCACCCCGGTCGCGACGCTGATGTTCCGCTTCAACAACCCGGACGCCATGCTGGTGCTGCTGCTCACCCTGGCCGCGTACGGGATGGTGCGGGCGGTCGAGACGGCGAGCACCCGGTGGCTGCTGTTCACCGGCGCGATGTTCGGCCTCGCGTTCCTCACCAAGACCCTGGCGGCGTTCCTGATCCTGCCTGCCTTCACGGTGATCTACCTGGTCGTGGCCCCGACCGGCTTCTGGCGGCGGCTGCGGCAGACCCTGCTCGCGGGTGTGGCCCTGGTGGTCTCGGCCGGCTGGTGGGTGGCGATCGTGGAGCTGCTGCCCGCCTCGGCCCGCCCGTACGTCGGCGGCTCGCAGGACGACAGCTTCCTCTCGCTGACCTTCGGCTACAACGGCCTCGGCCGCGTCGACGGCAACGAGCGCGGCAGCGTGGGCGGCGGCGGCCGCCTCCCGACCGGGCTCGACCTGCCGGGCGGCGCGATGCACAACCGGGGCTGGGGCCAGACCGGCATCACCCGGCTGTTCGGCAGCGACATCGGCGGGCAGATCGCCTGGCTGATGCCGGCCGCGCTGATCCTGCTGGTGGTCGGTCTGTGGGCGACCCGCCGCTACGCCCGTCCGGACACCGCCCGCGCGGCGTTCCTGGTCTGGGGCGGCTGGCTGATCTCCACCGCGCTGATCTTCAGCTTCATGTCCGGGATCTTCCACCAGTACTACACGGTGGCGCTGGCCCCGGCCGTCGCGGCCCTGGTCGGCATGGGCGTGGACGGGCTGTGGCGGGCGCGGCACCGGCTGCCGTACGCGCTGCTGCTGGCGGGCGTGCTCGCGGTGACGGCGGTCTGGGCGTTCGTCCTGCTCGGCCGCAGCGCCGACTTCCTGCCCTGGCTGCGCTGGGCGGTGCTGGTCGGCGGGCTGGCGGCGGCGGCCGCGCTGGTCGCCGGGCAGTACGTCGGCGGGGTCTCCGGACGGACGGGCGCGCGGATCGCCTCGGTGGCGGGCCTGGTGGGCGTGGCGGCGGCGCTCGGCGGTCCGGCCGCCTACGCGGTGGACACCGTGGGCACCGCGCACAACGGCTCGATCGTCACCGCCGGCCCGTCCGTGAAGGGCGCGTTCGGGCCGGGGTCGTTCGGCCGCAAGGGCGGCAAGGGCGCGACGGGCAACGGCCGGATGTCCGGCCAGGGCGGCCAGGCCGGTCAGAACGGCCAGGGTGGTCAGAACGGCCAGGGCGGCTGGGGCGGTCAGGGCGGCTGGGGCGGTTCCCCCGGCGGTCAGGGCGGTCAGAACGGCCAAGGCGGCCACGGCACCCGGGGCCAGGGCGGCTTCAACGGCGGCGCCGGCCGGGGCGCCGGAGGCGGCACCGCCCCCGGCGGCCACCACGAGCGCGGTGCCGGTGCCGGCGGCAACGGCGGTGCCACGGGCTTCCCGGGCGGTTTCCCCGGCGGCCAGGACCCCGAGGGTGCGAACAACCCCGGCGGTCCCGGCGGTCCCGGCGGCGGCATGGGCGGCCTGCTCGGCGGCACCAAGGTGAGCGACGAGGCCGCGGCGCTGCTCTCGCAGGACGCCGGCCGCTACACCTGGGCGGCCGCCACCACCGGCTCGCAGAACGCCGCGAGCTACCAACTCGCCACCGGCAAGCCGGTGATGGCCCTCGGCGGCTTCAACGGGACGGACCCCTCGCTCAGCCTGGAGGGCTTCCAGAAGTACGTCCAGCAGGGCAAGGTGCACTGGTTCATCGCCGGTGGCTCGCGCCGCGGCTTCGGCGGCGGCGCGGGCGGTGAGGGCGGCGAAGGCGGCCAGCAGACCGAGGCCGCCCAGATCGAGGCCTGGGTGACCGGCCACTTCACCGCCAGGACGGTCGGCGGGGCCACCTTCTACGACCTCACGGCGCCGCAGCCCTGACGGGGCCGAAACCCTGACGGGGCCGTAGTCCTGACGGGGCCGTAGTCCTGACAGATCCGGCTTCCCGAGCCGGGGCCGGGCGCCGGGAACCCTGGCCCGGGGCCCGAACTCCCCAGGGGGCGTGCCGCGTTGCGCGGCGCGCCCCCTCTTCGCGTTCCCGGCTCAGTCCGAGGCGCAGCGCGCCCCGGCGGCCGGCAGCACCCCGTCCACCAGGAACGCCGCGACGGCGTCGCGCACGCACCCGCTGCGGTCCCAGGACATGTGCCCGTCGCCGTCGCGGGTGAGCAGCACCCCGTGCTGCAGCCCGGCCGCCATCCGCTGCGCCCACGCGTAGGGGGTGACCGGGTCGTCCGTTCCGCCGATCACCAGGATCGGGGCGCTGCCGACCGCCGTGACGGTGTGGGGCTGCTCGGTGGAGCGGTACGGCCAGCGGCGGCAGTCGGGGTCGAGCAGGGTGATCCGGGTGTCGTGCCGGCTGGTGAGCGGGGCCCGGGCGGCGAGGTCGGCGAGGGCGGCGCGCAGGTCCGCGTCGGTGGGGGCGAGCGGGGCGTCGGCGCAGTGGATGGCCGCGTAGGCGTCGGCGGCGGTGTCGTAGTGGCCGTCCTCGTCGCGGCCGGTGGTGCCGTCGGCGAGCTTGAGCAGTTCGTCGGCGTCGCCGTGGGCGAGGGCCGGGTCGAGGGCGGCGCGCAGCCGGGGCCAGTTGCGGCGGCCGTCGTCGAGGGCGTCGAGGACGCCGGTCCAGGCGAGGGCGGCGGTGAGGGTGCGGCCGTCGTGGGCGGGCAGCGGGTGGTCCTTGAGGCCGTCGAGGAAGCCGGCGAGGCGCTGGGGGGCGGTGGCCGGGTCGCTGCCGAGCGGGCAGGTGTCGCCGTCGGCGGCGCAGCCGGTGGCGTAGGCGCGGAAGGCGGCCTCGGTGGCGGCGGCCTCTTCGCCGTTGAGGTGCATCAGGTCGGTGCTGCGTTCGACGGCGCCGTCGAGGACGAGCCGGCCGGTGCGGTCGGGGAACTCCTCGGCGTAGAGGGCGCCGAGGTAGGTGCCGTAGGAGAGGCCGAAGAAGTCGAGCTTGCGTTCGCCGAGGGCGCCGCGCAGCACGTCCATGTCGCGGGCGGTGTTGCGGGTGCCGAGGTGGGGGAGCACGTCGGCGTACTTGGCACGGCAGGCGTCGGCGAGGACCTGGCCGTGGTCGTAGGCCGGGTCGTCGGTGCTGGTCCACTGCTCGCGGGTGCGGTCGTCCAGGCAGTGGACGGGGAGGGTGCCGCCGGCGGCGCGCGGGTCGAAGCCGACCAGGTCGAAGTGGTCGCGCAGCGGGCCCTGGCTGCCCTTCCAGCGCCGGGCCAGGTTGACGCCTGAGATGCCCGGGCCGCCGGGGTTGAGCAGCAGGGCGCCGGTGCGGTGGCCGGGGTCGGCGGCGGGCACCCGGGCGACGGGGACGTCGGCGGTGCGGCCGCCGGGGTCGGCGTAGTCCAGCGGGACCTTGAGGGTGGCGCACTGCAGCATGGGTTCGTCCTGGTCGGCCGGGTCCGCGTCGGCGTCGCAGGGCGTCCAGTCGAGCCGTTGGTCGTAGAAGGCCCGCAGGGCCGGGGAGGTGTCGGCGGAGACCCGTTCGGCGAGGGGCGGGCGGCTCGCCGGGGCGCCCGCGTCGCGTGCGTCGCCGGGGCCGGAGCAGCCGGCGGGCAGGGCGAGGAGGAGGGCGGCGAGGGCGGGCAGGGCGCGCCGCGGGAGGCGGGGGGTCATCGGGGACACCGCCCACGAATACCACCCCGCGCGCTCCCGGGGCACGTCGCCTTCTCCCGCCCTGTCGCCGCCTCGTCACCGCGTTCCCCGACGAGCCCGGTTCCTGCCCGGCCCGGTTACCCGGCGGGCCCGGTCACCGGCCGCGCTCAGCCTCCGATCGCCGACATCGGCCGCTCGGGCCGGACGAAGTCGGCGCTGCCGATGGCGTGTCCGGGCCCCTTGCCGGCCACCGAGGCCCGCCAGGCCGCCTCGATCCGCCCGTCGTCCGCGCCACCGCGCAGCAGTACCCGCAGGTCCGACTCCTCGGTGGCGAACAGGCAGTTGCGCAGCTGCCCGTCGGCGGTCAGCCGGACCCGGTCGCAACCGCCGCAGAAGGGCCGCGTGACGGAGGCGATCACCCCGATCACCGTGTCCGTCCCGGCGATCCGCCACTCCTCCGCCGGGGCGTTGCCGCTGCGCCCGACCGGGACGAGGTCGAAGCGCTCGCCCAGCCGGGCCAGGACCTCGTCGGCCGTCACCATCGCGGCCCGGTCCCAACTCCCCTGCGCGTCCAGCGGCATGGACTCGATGAAGCGCATCCGGTAGCCGTGCTCGACGGCGAAGGACGCCAGTTCCGCGATCTCGTCCTCGTTGACGCCGCGCACCGGCACGGCGTTGACCTTCACCGGGTCCAGCCCGGCCGCCTTCGCCGCCGCAAGTCCGGCGAACACGTCGCCGATCCGGTCCCGCCGGGTGAGCGCCGCGAACCGGTCCGCGCGCAGCGTGTCCAGGCTGACGTTCACCCGTCCCAGCCCCGCCTCCCGGAGCTGAACCGCCGTACGCGCCAGGCCGATCCCGTTGGTGGTCAGCGACAGCTCCACCCCCAGCTCCGCCAGCCGCCCGACCAGCCCGGGCAGCCCCCGGCGCAGCAGCGGCTCCCCGCCGGTCAGCCGCACCGAGCGCACCCCCAGCCGCCGCACCGCGATCCGCACCAGGCGCACCACCTCGTCGTCGTCGAGCACCTCCGGCCGGGGCAGCCAGTCCAGCCCCTCCGCCGGCATGCAGTAGGTGCAGCGCAGGTTGCAGCGGTCGGTCAGCGAGACCCGCAGATCGGTGTGGACCCGCCCGAAGCGGTCCACCAGCGGGCGCGGTGCGGTGTTCATCGCCCCAGTACAGGGGCAAGCGCGCCGCCGGACCAGCGGCCGAACCACCGGGGAGCGCCCCCGACCCGCGCCTTCTGCTTGTGGATTCGCACAAGCCCGAACCGCTGCGCGGGCGCCCCCGGAGCGGGCAGGCTGGGCGCATGCAGACCACACCGCCCGCCGCCGTCCCGGCCCTCGTCCTCGCCGCCGGGGGCGGACGCCGGCTCGGCGGGCGGCCCAAGGCGCTGATCCGGTACGCCGGCCGACCGCTGGTGGAGCACGCGGTGGCCACCGTACGGACCGGCGGATGCCAGGACGTCACGGTGGTGCTGGGCGCGGAGCGCGGCCGGGTCCGCTCCACCGCGCACCTGCCGGGCTGCCGGCTGGTGGCCAACCCGGACTGGGCCCAGGGCATGGGCTCCTCGCTGCGGGCCGGGCTGGCCGCGCTGGCGCCGGACGCCCCGGCGGTGCTGGTGATGCTGGTCGACACCCCGGGCGTCACCCCGGCCGCGGTGGCCCGGCTGCTGGCCGCGCACCGGGCCGGCGCCGACCTGGCCGCGGCGGCGTACGGCGGGCGGCGCGGACACCCGGTGCTGATCGGCGCGCGGCACTTCGCCGAGGCGGTCGAGGGCGCCGCCGGCGACGCCGGGGCCCGAACCCTGCTGGCGGCGCACGCCGCGGAGCTCGTCCTGGTCGAGTGCGCGGACGTCGCCGTCCCGGACGACCTCGACACCCCCGCCGACCTGGCCCGCTGGTCCGTCCGCTGACCTCCCGCCGTACGCCGACGGCGCCTCTTCCCTGCGAAGGGTCCGGCCGAGCCGCCTGCCCTGATCTGTCCCTGAGGATTGCCCCATTCCGCGCCCAGGGCCGGAGGTTTCGGGGAGCATGGGAGGCATCCACCCACCCGACCCCCCGACGGACGGAGCCCGCGATGGCAGGACTGCCCGACGACTTCACCGGACACGACCCCTCGCGGCCAGGGCCCGGGACGGCCGGTGCCGCCCGGGCGATCCGCTGCCCCGCCTGCCGCCGCGAGCACCTGTACGAACCGCCGTCGCTGCCCTGCCCGTGCGGCGCCTCGCTGAAGGTGCCGCTGCTGCGCGGCGGGGTGCCGGTGCAGGTGCGGTTCCGCTCCTGGGAGGACTCCTGGCTGAGCATGCGCTGCCCGCACTGCGGCCGCTCCGACCAGTGGCCGCAGCCCGAGTTCACCTGCAACTGCGGCGCCACCGTACGGCTCCCGGTGGACCGCACCACCCGGCTGGGCAGCGGCACGGCCGGCCCGCTCGCCGCCCCCGGCCCGCAGTCCTCCCGCCCGTCCCCGGCGCACCCGGTGAACACCCCCGTGCCCGCCCCTCCCGCGGCCCCCGGCGGCTCGGCCGGCCGCTCCCGCCCGTTCCGCCACCGCACCCCGTTCCGGCCCCACCCGGTGCGCACCTCGCAGGACGCGGTGTTCACCGCCGCCCGCTACCTGGAGTGGCTCGGCTTCGACGACCTGGAGCTGACCGAGGCCCAGGAACGCGACGGCGTCACCCTGCTGGGCAGTCGGATGGTGGCCCAGGTCGACACCTGGACCGAGCCCGCCGACGTGAAGTCGGTCGAGTGCCTGTGGCTGCAGACCCTGCACGCCGAGGAGATGGCCGCCGCCATGTTCACCCTGGCCGGCTACTCCCACCAGGCCACCGTGCGCGGCGAACAACTGCTGGTCGCCCTGTTCAGCCTGGATCTGGCCGGCGTGCCGCAGCCCGCCAACGGCGCCGCCGAGGCCCTGATGGAGACCGGCTGGACCTCCTGACCCGAGCTGTTGCTCCCGCAGGGCGTGCCGTGCGGATCCCGCCGAAGGTCCGCGACGCCGGGGCGCACCCCTAGATCATTTGCCCGGCAAAAGCAACAACCTCCGCTCGTGATCTGGTGCACAAGCTCGCCCCCGTGTTGAATTGCCGCCACAGCGCGGGCCTTTCGCCCTGCCGTCGCCATGCGCACGGTCGCGGCGGCAGGGCCCCAGGGGCAGGTCCGTGCCCTGCCGGATGGCGCACACAAGGAGGTGGCGTTGTCGGAGCACGGATGGAGCCCGAACGGCCCGGACGGACGGGGGCGGGCGGCGGCGGAGGAACCGGGCGACACCGTGTGGCGGCTGCGGTCCCGGGGGTGCTGGCAGGAAGCCGCCGAACTGCTGCGACCCGCGGCCGAACACGACCCGACCGTCGCCCTCACACGGGCCGAACTCCTCATCGAACAGTGCCTGTTCACCGCCTCGCAGTGGGCCCAGGCGGAACAGGCGTTACGACTCGCCGAGGCCCTGGCGGAGGGCACCGAGCAGCGCGCGGCCGCCGCCTGCGCCCGCGGTTTCCTCGCCTACCTGGCCAGCGTGCTCGGCCCGCGCGACCGGCTGGACGAGGCGCAGGCCGCACTGGGCCGCACCTCGGCCCTGCTGCCGCCGGACGCCCCGGGCCGCCCGCTGCTGGACTTCCGGCGCGGACTGGTCGCCGAGAACCTGCTGCGCGACCGCAGCGCCGCCTGGATCGCCTACCGCCGGGCGCACGAGGGCGCGGGCGAGCGGGGGGACGAACTGCTGCGCTCCTACACCTGGCGGCACCTCGCCGCGCTGGCACTCTCCCGCGGGGAGCGCGGCAACGCCCGGGAGGGCTTCGACGCCTCCCTGCGGCTGCGCGAGCAACTCGGCTTCACGGTGGGGGTGGCGCCGGCGCTCGCCGCGCTCGCCGAGGTGTCCGAACCCCCCGAGGCCGCGCGGCTGCGCGCCGAGGCCGCCCGCCTGGTGCACGCCCTGGGCGGGGTGCCGGTCTGGCTCGCACGCCAGCTGGGCACCGTGCGCGCGCCGGGGCCTCCCCCGGACGGGCGCATCGCCAGCGAGGCCCGGGGGACCATCAGCTAAGGTGAGCCTAACCTGTCCGGAGAGCAGTTCCCCGGACGGGTCGCCTTGCTGTTCCCCGGGCACCGCCGCGCCCCGGTCCGGCCGGGCCCGGCGCCTCGCGGCCGGGGCCCGGCGGCCGGCCCACCGGCGGCCCCGGTCGACCCGAGGGGCCCGCCATGACCGCGAGCAGCACCCGGCCCGGCCCCGCGCCGTGCGCCCCCCGCACCACCGAGGCGCACACTCCGGCCCACGCGCTGGAAAGCCCCACCCCCTGCGCGCCCTCGTACCACCGGCTGACCGCATCGACCCCGGGCGTGGACGTGCGCTGCGCCCCGCCCCGCCGGGGCGGCGGCTGGCTGTCCCTCGCCGACCTCACCGCCCACCCGGACGCCGTGCGCGAACTGGTCGCCCACGACGCCCGCCAGGACCTCGCCCGCTACGGGCGGCCGCTGCGCCCGGACGTGGCGGCCGGCTTCGGGCTGCACCGCCTGGTCTGGCCGGTCTCACTGCTGTTCACCGTGCCGTGGTTCCTGGAGCGGCGCGTCCCGCTGCTCGGCCCCGACGACGTCTCGCTGCGCCGCGGCTCCGCCGCGGCGGAGCTGACGGTGCGCCTGGAGGCCTTCGTCTGCCTGCCGGACGACCCGGCGGCCGGCTCGCCCGGGGCCCGTACGGCGCCGGACGAGAACGCGCTGGCGGCCCGACTGCGCCGCTCACTCGGCGAGTTCCTCGCCCCGGTGCTGACCGCCTTCGGCCCGGAGGTGCGGCGCGGACCGCGGGTGCTGTGGGCGATGGCCACCGACGCGGTGGTGGAGGGGCTCTGGTACGCGGGCGGTCTCCTCGGGGAGCGGGAGCGGGCGCGCGCCGAACTGTCCGCGCTGCTGGCGCCCGGGGGTCCGTCCGCCGGACCGGCGTGCGCGCCCGGCGCGGGCCTTGCCCCCGCCCCCGCCCCGGCCCCCTTCACCCCGGGCGCCGGTTTCCCGCCCCCGGCTCCCGGCCGCACCGGCGCTTCGGGTACGGACCGGGCCCGGGCCAGCTGTTGCCTCGTCTACACCGTCGGACCCGGGGAGATGTGCGGCGGCTGCCCCCGCGTCACGCGACGTTGACGAAAATCCGTCCGATTCCGGATTCGAAAAGCCCGCAATTCCGGGAGCCTCCCACGTCGAATTCATATGACCATGCGATTGGCGACAGGTCAGAAATCCCTCTCCCCAGCGCATTGACGGAGAATCCGCCTTCCGCCCGCCGGGCATCCGTCATGATGGTCCCCGCCGCGCTGCTGGAGCGCAGTGGGCGGCGCAGGAACGCGACGCAGAAAGCGAGGCTGGTTCCGGCGATGAAATTGTCCGACATACCGCTCGGCTGGGCCGTCACCGGGGTGGCGGGGCTGCTGGTCAGCGCCCTCCTGGTGGCCCTGGCCCGAAGCCGGGGATCCGCCGCCGGCGGGGATTCCTGGGAGCGATCCGAGGAACGGCGCCGCAACAAGGAATCCCTGTACGGCGCCGCCTCCTACACGCTGCTGTTCTGCTGCGCCGGGGTCGCGGCCGCGCTCTCCTTCCACGGGCTGGTCGGCTTCGGCGTGCAGAACCTCGGCCTCTCCGGCGGGTGGGAGTACCTCGTCCCGTTCGGGCTCGACGGCGCCGCGATGTTCTGCTCGGTCCTCGCCGTCCGCGAGGCCAGCCACGGCGACGCGGCGCTCGGTTCCCGGCTGCTGGTCTGGCTCTTCGCCGGCGCCTCGGCCTGGTTCAACTGGGTGCACGCCCCGCGGGGCCTCGGCCACGCCGGCGCCCCGCAGTTCTTCTCCGGCATGTCGCTGTCCGCCGCGATCCTGTTCGACCGGGCGCTCAAGCAGACCCGCCGGGCCGCACTGCGCGAGCAGGGCCTGGTACCCCGCCCGCTGCCGCAGATCCGCATCGTCCGCTGGCTGCGCGCCCCGCGCGAGACCTACGCGGCCTGGTCGCTAATGCTCCTGGAGGGCGTGCGCAGCCTGGACGAGGCGGTGGACGAGGTCCGCGACGACAAGCGGGAGCGCGCGCTGGAGAAGGAGCGCCGAAAGCTGGCCGGCCGCCGGGAGCGGGCCGAGATCCGGGCGATCAACCGGAGCGGCGGCCACTGGCGCGGACGCGGCGGCGCACGGCAGTTGGAGTCGGCCGGCTCGGAGTCCGCGATAGCCGGCGGGCCCGGGGCCGAGCGCCCGGCGGGCGCGCGGGAGGTCGGGGCCGCGGCCTCTCCCGAGCCCGGTGCGCGCGAGGTCGAGGCGGCCGAGGGCACCGTCGTCCAGCCCGGCCTGCCGGCCCGTCCGGAGCGGCGCACCATCGACCTCACCGTCGACGAGGACACCGTCGCCCTGCCCCGGCTGGACTCGCTGGAGCGCAAGCTGAAGGACCTGGAGCAGCAGTTCGGCTGATCCGTTCCGGGCCCGCCCGGCCCGGAACGGTCGGACTCCGACTCGGAACGACCGGGCCCCGGCCCCAAACGGTCACTCCCCGGCCCGGAACGGTCAGGCCGCGTTCGCCCCGCTGAGCTCGAACCACATCCGCTTGCCGGACCCGCGCGGCTCCACGCCCCAGGCGTCCGCCAGCGCCTCGACCAGCATCAGCCCGCGTCCGGAGGAGGCCTGCTCCCCCGGCGTCCGGCGGGTCGGCCACAGGTCCGACTCGTCCTCCACCTCGACCCGCAGCCGCGCCCGGCCACCGTCCGAGGCCGACTCCCGGTAGAGCCGGGCGGTGAACATGGCGTCCCGGTCGGTGTGCCGGATCGCGTTGGTGACCAGCTCGGAGGAGAGCAGTTCGGCGGTGTCGATGAACTCGGCCACGCCCCAGCGGCGCAGCGCGTCGCGCAGTTCGGCGCGGACCTCGGCGACCCTCGCCAGGTCCGCCTGGCCGATCCGGCGGCGCAGCTGCTGGGCGGCGAGCCCGCCCGCCGGGCCGTCCCAGCGCAGGAGCAGCAGCGCTATGTCGTCCTCGCGCTCGCTGGAGTCGGCGGCCTGGGAGGCGATCCGGTCGGCCAGCTCCTCCAGCGGGTCGCGGGCCGACTCGTCGGCGACCGGCAGCGGGCGGGCCAGCGTGCTGGTCAGCCGGCCGATGCCCTCGTCCAGGTCCATGCCGCGCGCCTCGACCAGGCCGTCGGTGCACAGCAGCACCGTCTCGCCCGGGTCCAGGCTGAACCGGGTGACCCGGTACTCCTGGTCCGGGTCGATGCCCAGTGGCAGCCCCCCGGCCACCGGCAGCACCGCGGCGGTGCCGTCCGCGCGGCGCACCACCGGGTCGAGGTGGCCGGCCCGGACCGCGTAGACCACGCCGTAGTCCACGTTGACCTCGGCGTAGGTGCAGGTCGCGAAGTGGTCGGTGTCCAGGTCGGCGAGGAAGCGGGAGGCCCGGGCCATCACCGCGGCGGGCGGGTGGCCCTCGGCCGCGTAGGCGCGCAGCGCGATCCGCAGCTGGCCCATGATCCCGGCGGCGTGCACGTCGTGGCCCTGGACGTCGCCGATCACCAGGCCGACGTGCCCGCCGGGCAGCGGCACCACGTCGTACCAGTCGCCGCCGATCTGCAACCCGGAGCCGGCCGCGAGGTAGCGCACCGCGGTGGTCACGCCGGAGATGGACGGGACGGTGCGCGGCAGCATCACCCGTTGCAGGCCGGCCGCCAGTTCGTGCTCGGCGTCGTGCAGCCGGGCCCTGGCCAGCGACTGGGCGACCAGGCCGCCCAGGGTGGTCAGCAGGGTGCGCTCGTCGGCGTCCAGCTCGCGCTCGTCGTCGAAGCTGACCACGCAGACGCCGATCGCCCGGCCGCTGGCCACCAGCGGCAGGTACGCCCAGGAGCCGCGGCCGGTGCGGCTGGTCTGCTCCCAGACGTCGGGGTGGCGGTCGCGGAAGTCCTCCCGGCTGGAGATGAAGACCGGGGCGCGGTGCCTGAGCGCCTCGGCGGCCGGGTGACCGGCGGGCAGCACGGCGCGGTCCCAGACGGCGAGCGCCTGGGAGCGGTAGCCGGAGGCGCCGAGGATCCGGGCCCGTCCGGCCTCGAAGGAGGCGAGCACCAGGCCGTCCGGCGGCAGACCGGGCAGCGGCAGCTCGGTGAACACCCGGGCCACGTCACGGACGGTGACCGCTTCGGAGAGGGCGCGCGCGGCCTCCTTGATGAACCGGGAGCGCTCCTCGCGCAGCAGGGCGAGCCGGTCGGCCCGGTCGCGCTTGTGCAGCTCCACGGTGGCGTCCCAGACGAAGCCCACCATCCGGGAGGCGCGGCCGAAGGCGTCCGCGAGCACCCGGCCGCGGAAGCGCACCGCGCGCATCGTCCCGTTCGGCCCGACGGTGCGGTAGTAGGCGCCGCACTGGCCCAGCTCGGCGACGGCCCGCTCCACTCGGCGGCGCACCACGGGCGCGTCCTCGGGGTGCAGCAGGGACAGGAAGGAGGCGGCCGTGCGGTCGAAGCGGTCCCGCTCGACGGAGTCCAGGCCGATGATCGCGCAGGCCCGCTGGTCGCCCTCCAGGACGTCGCGGCGGATGTCCCAGTCGAAGGAGCCGATGCCGTTGGCGGCCATCGCGGGCTCCAGCCAGTCCGGCATGGAGTCGCCGGAGGAGGGCGGCAGCCCGCCGGACAGCACGGGCGCCAGCCGCCCGGAGGCGAGCGCGGGGGACGTGCGCACGGAGTTCCGGCGGGTGGCCTGAGCGGGCGGGCGGACGGCAGGCGGCGGCTCCACGGCGGACGTGCCGGGGGGAAGGGCCGGCCCCGGCGACTCGGGCTCAGTGGGCATGCTGCTCCTGCCGCTGCCGTGACGGACCGCGCCGACCATCCGGACGGGCCGCGTGGCGGTGTGGTGGGTCGTGCTGGATCGGACGGTGCCGACGGACGGTGGTCAGTCGAGGTTCGCTCTCCCCGCTGCTTCCCGCACGTGGACACACGTTCCCACCATCCTGGCCAATGTTCGGCTGAGCGGCAATGGCAACGGGCCGGAAATCTTGCGCTCCGCCTTGGGTTCAGGGCTTGCTCCGCGAACGGATCGATCGACGGCGAACGATCGCGCGTCCGTGGGCCCCGACCCGGGTCGGTGCGCACCTACGGCAGGGCGAGCTCGAACCAGGTGACCTTGCCGTCCCCCCGCAGCTGCACGCCCCAGGAGTCCGCGAGCGCCTCCACCAGCAGCAGCCCCCTGCCCGAGGTCGCGTACTCGGCCTCCGGATCGCGCCGACGCCCGGGCAGCCGGCTCGTACCGTCCTGCACCTCGACCCGCAGCCGGCTGTCCGAGCCGAGCACCGCGTCGAAGACCGCGCCCTTGGTGGTGTGCAGCAGCGCGTTGGTGACCAGCTCGGAGGTGAGCAGCTCGGCGGTGTCGGACAGCTCCGGCACCCCCCAGTGGCTCAGCGCCGTGCGCAGCCGGTGCCGGACCGCGCCCACCGCGACCAGGTCGGCCGGGTCGAGCGTCAGGTGCAGCCGGCGGTGCAGCGCGCACCCCGGGGCCGACGCACCCGGCGTGGCCGTCCCGGTGCCGGTGCCGGTTCCGGCTCCGATGCCGATCCCCACGCCGGTGCCGGTGCCGTTGACCGGGCCCTGGGTGGACCCGGACCGGTAGGCGTCGCCCGAACTCGTCCGCTGCCGCGGGAATCGCGACTGACCGTCCATCACCACATGCCCCCCGCCCTCGAATCCGGGCCCCCGCCTCCGGATCCCCCGCCGGCCGGGTGGCCCCCTCGTTCTGACCACCCATCCTCATGCCCAGTTGACGGCGTTTGCAACAGTGTGCGTCCGATCACGTGGGGTGAAAGGGGCACGGGGAGGTTCACGTGATCCAACTGCCCGCGCCGGACAGGTTTGCGAAGCGCAGAGGCTGTTTTCGAGCCCGCCCCCACCCGATCCCGCGCACACCCGGCGCCCGTACGGACCGTGCGCGGGCCGCGCGCCCCGTCTCCGCCACCACCGCGCGCCGCCCCCGCGTCCTCACCCCCACTGCACGCCCGACAAGCCGAACCCCGGCGGAACGGCAAGGCTGGACACGACGCCCCGGTGCGGGTTCAATGACCGAAGATGTTTGAACGACGTTCTAACATCACCCCCGGAAGCCCCGGCCCCGAGCCGACCCCCTCCCCGGCGACCGCGAGCGAGGAACCGTGCGACTGACCCCCACCGAGCGGGACCGACTGCTGATCTTCACAGCAGCCGAACTGGCCCGCGCCCGCCGAGCCCGGGGCGTACGCCTCAACATCCCCGAGGCCACCGCCCTGATCGCGGACACCGTCTGCGAGGCCGCCCGCGACGGCCGGCGCCTGGCCGAGGCCATCGAGGCCGGCCGCTCCGTCCTGACCGCCGACGACGTGCTGCCCGGTGTGCCGGACGTGGTCACCGTCGTCCAGGTCGAGGCCGTCTTCGACGACGGCACCCGCCTCGCCGTCGTCAACGACCCCTTCAAGGGCGCCGGCTCGCTCGGCGACGAGGCTCCCGGCGGCGCGCTGATCGGCGACGGTGCCGGGTACGACCCGGTCGAGGAGACGCTGCTGATCCCCGTCCACAACACGTCCGCGGTGCCGATCTCGGTCACCTCGCACTTCCACTTCTTCGAGGCCAACCCCCGACTGGCCTTCGACCGTGCCGCCGCCTACGGCACCCACCTGGCCGTCCCGGCCGGCTCCTCGGTGCGCTTCGACCCGGGCGCCACCGTCGAGGTCGGCCTGGTCCCGATCGGCGGCGACCGGGTCGCGATCGGCTTCGCCGGGCTCGTGGACGGTCCCCTGGACGCGCCCGGCGCGAAGGAGGCCGCCCTCGACAAGGCCCGCGCGACCGGCTACCTGACCCGCTTCGACGACACGGAGGTGCCCTCGTGAGCTCCATCTCCCCCCACGACTACATCTCCGTCCACGGCCCGCGCGCCGGCGACCGGGTCCGCCTCGGCGACAGCGGGCTGATCGTCCGCGTCGAGTCCGACTCCCAGGCGCCCGGCGACGAGTTCCTGGCCGGCTTCGGCAAGACCGCCCGCGACGGCCTGCACCTCAAGCCCGCCGCCGTCCGCGACACCTGCGACGTGGTGATCAGCAACGTCCTGGTCATCGACGCGATCCAGGGCATCCGCAAGACGTCCATCGGCCTGATCGGCGGGCGGATCGCCTCGATCGGCCGGGCCGGCAACCCGGACACCCTGGACGGCGTGGACGTGGTCGTCGGCACCGGCACCACGATCGTCTCCGGCGAGGGCCTGATCGCCACGGCCGGCGCCATCGACACCCACGTCCACCTGCTCTCGCCGCGGATCATGGAGGCCTCGCTCGCCTCCGGCGTCACCACGATCATCGGCCAGGAGTTCGGCCCGGTCTGGGGCGTCGGCGTCAACTCGCCCTGGGCGCTGCGGCACGCCTTCAACGCCTTCGACGCCTGGCCCGTCAACATCGGCTTCCTGGGCCGCGGTTCGTCCTCCGACGAGGCCCCGCTGATCGAGGCGCTGGCCGAGGGCGGCGCCTCCGGCTTCAAGGTGCACGAGGACATGGGCGCGCACACCCGCGCGCTGGACACCGCGCTGCGGGTCGCCGAGGAGTACGACGTCCAGGTCGCCCTGCACACCGACGGGTTGAACGAGTGCCTGTCGGTCGAGGACACCCTGAAGGTGCTGGAGGGCCGGACCATCCACGCCTTCCACATCGAGGGCTGCGGCGGCGGTCACGTCCCCAACGTGCTCAAGATGGCCGGCGTGCCGAACGTCATCGGCTCCTCCACCAACCCCACCCTGCCCTTCGGCCGGGACGCCCTCGGCGAGCACTTCGGCATGATCGTCTCCGCGCACGACCTCAAGGTCGACCTGCCCGGCGACGCCGCCATGGCCCGCGACCGCATCCGGGCCGGGACGATGGGCGCCGAGGACGTGCTGCACGACCTCGGGGTCATCGGCATCACCTCCTCCGACGCCCAGGGCATGGGCCGCGCGGGCGAGACCGTGCGCCGAACCTTCGCCATGGCCGGCAAGATGAAGGCCGAACTCGGCCCGCTCGACGGCACCGGCTCGTACGGGACCACCGAGAGCGGCGACGACAACGAGCGCGTGCTCCGCTACATCGCCAAGCTCACCATCAACCCGGCCATCGCCCACGGCCTCTCCCACGAGGTCGGCTCGATCGAGGTCGGCAAGCTCGCCGACATCGTGCTGTGGCGCGCGGACCACTTCGGCGCCAAGCCGCAGCTCGTCCTCAAGGCAGGCTTCCCCGCGTACGGCGTGGTGGGCGACCCCAACGCCTCCACCGACCGCTGCGAACCGCTCGTGCTCGGCCCGCAGTTCGGCGCCCACGGCGCGACCGCCGCCGACATCTCGGTGGCCTTCGTCGCCCAGGCCGCCGCCGACGCGGCCCACCTCGACCGCCCCGCCGACGGCCTGCCCACCCGCCGCCGCCGCGTCGGCGTCCGCGGCACCCGCGGCATCGGGCCGCGCGACATGGTACGCAACGCCCGGGTCGGCAACGTCGAGGTCACCGAGACCGGGCTGGTCTCCCTCGACGGCTCGCCGCTGCGCTCCGAACCCGCCGACAGCGTCTCCCTCAGCCGCCTCTACTTCCTCTGACCTCCACCTCCGTTGCCTCCCGACTCCCGCCGCCCTGACTCCCGCAGCCCCCTGACTCCCGCCGCCCCCGACCCGCTTAGGACCGCGCGATGACCACCCCCACGCCCGCCTCCCTCGGCTACCGGATGCCCGCCGAATGGCACCCCCACGACCGCACCTGGATGGCCTTCCCCACCACCAACCCCACCTTCGACGGCCCCGAGCAGCTGCACGCCGCCCGCCAGGCCTGGGCCGCCGTCGCCGACACCATCGTCCGGTACGAGCCGGTCACGCTGATCGTCAACACCGGTGAGACCGCCGAGGCCCGCAAGTACGTCTCCGAGCAGGTCGAGATCGTCGAGCGCCCGCTCAACGACGCCTGGATGCGCGACATCGGCCCGTCCTTCCTGATCGACGGCAAGGGCTCGCTCGCCGCCGCCGACTGGATCTTCAACGGCTGGGGCGCCCAGTCCTGGGCCCGCTGGGACAAGGACCAGCACATCGCCGAGCACATCAGCGAGCTGACGGACGTCCAGCGCTTCGCCTCCCGGCTGATCAACGAGGGCGGCGGCATCCACGTCGACGGCGAGGGCACCGTGCTCGTCACCGAGACCGTCCAGCTCGGCGAGGGCCGCAACGCCGACTGGACCAAGGAGGAGGTCGAGGCCGAACTCCACGCCTTCCTCGGCACCACCAAGGCCATCTGGCTGCCGCGCGGGCTCACCCGCGACTACGACGAGTTCGGCACCCGCGGCCACATCGACATCGTCGCCTCCTTCGTCCGCCCCGGCGTCGTGGTCGCCCACGTCCAGCCCAACCCCTCCCACCCGGACCACGCCGTCTGCCAGGAGCTGGTCGCCATCCTGCGCGCCTCCACCGACGCCCAGGGCCGGCAGCTGGAGGTCATCGAACTGCCCGCCCCCACCATCCTGTTCGACGAGGACCACGCGCCCGTCGACTACTCCTACATCAACCACTACGTCGCCAACGGCGCCGTCGTGCTGTGCGCGTTCGACGACCCCCGCGACCAGGAGGCCGCCGACATCCTCGCCGAGGCCTACCCCGGCCGCACCGTCGAACTCGTCGACGCCCGCGAGATCTTCGCCAACGGCGGCGGCATCCACTGCATCACCCAGCAGCAGCCCAGGGCCTGACGACACCCCCCGGCAACCGGGGCGAGGGCGGCAACCGCCCCCGTCCCGGTGCCCTTCGGTCCTCCCCTCCTCCTCCCAGGAAGCAGCCCCGCCATGGCCGACCCCCGCCCGCGCCGACCGGCGCGCCCCCGCGAGGAGGTCTTCGCCACCGCCCGGGCCGCCATCGCCGAACACGGGCTCGCCAGACTCACCATGGCCGGCCTCGGCAAGCAGCTCCAGATGAGCGCCGGACACCTGCTCTACTACTTCGGCAGCAAGGACCAGCTCCTGCTGGAAACCCTTCGCTGGAGCGAGGACCAGCTCGGCACCCGCCGCCGCGAAGCCCTCACCGACCCCACCCTCGACCCCTGGCAGCGCCTCGACGCCTACCTGCGCCTCTACCTGCCCGAGGGCCCCGGCGACCCGCGCTGGATCCTCTGGGTCGAGGTCTGGGGCCGCTCCCCCGCCAGCGCCGAACTCCGCCGGGGCCAACAGGAGATCGAAGCCCCCTGGCAGGCCGACCTGGTCACCCTCATCGAACAGGGCACCACCACCGGCCACTTCACCCCCGGCCCCGCCCCCGCCCGCGCCGCCCAGCTCCGCGCCCTCCTCGACGGCCTCGCCGTCCCCATCGCCATCGGCCTTCCCGACACCCACCCCCCCACCGCCCTCACCCACGCCACCACCGTCGCCAGCATCCTCCTCCGCACCTGAGGGCCCGCCGACCACGCCGACCGGCAGCCCCGGCCCCCAAGCCGCAGCAACGCCGCACCCACGTGCCCCGCAGGGCGCCCAAAGCCGACCGGGCCGACCGACCCTCGCGCAACACCCCCCACCCGGCCGGCCTGCGAGCCCCCGGCCCGGCCGACAGCGACGGTGGGGCAGGAGCGGGGTCTGCGCCAGAAGTCGGTGGGGCCGACTTCTCGTGCGGTGGTCCGGGTGGGCGCCGGAGGTCTGGGCCGTTCAGCGGGCTCGGTGGTCAGCGGGGGCGAGCGACTTCTCGTGGGGTGGCACGGTTACTCGGTCCAGATGGCGGCGGCGGTGCGGTCGTCGGTGTAGCCCTTGGCGCGGACCTGGACCTGGCGGAGGAAGTCGACGGTGCCCGGGGGGTGGGGGTGGGCCCAGTGGGCGGAGAGGAAGTGGGCGACGGCGGGTTCGTCGGCGATGGGGCGGGACAGGCCCGGGGTGCAGAGCAGGAGGATGTCGCCCGGGGTGGCGGGGACGAGGCGGAAGCGGAACGGGCGCGGGTCCGGCACCGGGGCTTCCGGGACGGGCGGCTGGCCGTCCGGGTGGTGGAGCAGCCGGGCCGCGTAGGCGTCGATCCAGTGGCCGGAGCGCAGCAGGTAGAGCCCGCCGGGGCCGACGCCGAAGGCGGCGCGGTAGCCCGCCGCCGGGTCCAGCGACACCAGCATGCAGTGCAGCGAGGCCGGGGACGGGGTGTCATCCCCCTCCTGCCGGGGTGCCAGCGCGCGCAGCGGGGCGGCGGCGCCGGTGGCCAGGCGCTGGAGGCCGTAGCGCAGGCGGTCCCGGGCGCCGTCGCGCAGGTCGGCGGCCAGGCCGGCCCGGCTGCGCCCGATCGCGGCGGCGAGTTGGCGGCAGGCCTCGCCGGTTCCGGCGGCGACGGCCTGTGCGGTGAGCGACTCGTCCTCGGCACCGCCGGTGCGGTCGTAGCCCGCGAGGACGGCGAGCAGCAGTCCGTCGGAGCCGTCACCGAACCTGGTCACCAGCAGGCTGTCCCGGCGCGGCTCGCCCCGGTAGCGGGCGGAGTCGCCCCGGACGGAGACGGCGCGCAGCACGGTCGTCCCGTACTGGGCGCCCTCCAGCGCAGTGTCCGGCACGACGGTGTCGAGCCTGCCCGGGTCGGCCTCGGGCACGGCGGTCGGCTCGGGGCCGTACGTCGGGGGGCGCTCGCCCACGTGCGGGACGGCGGGGCCGCCGTCGGTGAGCGGGGCACGGATGGCCAGGCGCGGGTCGGGAACGGGGGCGGAGGGCTCGGGGTCGGGCTGCGGCGCGTGGTCAGGTTCGGGTTCGGGGGACGGTTCCTTGACCGCTACGGGTTCGGGTTCGGGTTCGGGTTCGGGTTCGGGAGACGGTTCCTTGACCGCTACGGGTTCGGGTTCGGGAGACGGTTCCTTGACCGCTACGGGTTCGGGGGCCGGGGCGGGGGTGGCGGCGGCCTCCGGTTCGGCTTCCGGTTCCGGTCCCGCAGAGGGCTCGGGTTCGGAGGCGGGGGCGGCCTTCTCCAGGAAGACCGGGGTTGTGGGCACCTCCGGCTCCGGCCCTGCCTCCGGCTCCGGAGTCTCCACCCGGGGAGCCTCGGCGGCGGTCTCGGTCGATCCGCGCTGGCGTCCGATGCCGCCGGTCCCCTCGATCACGCCGATCGCGGTGTCGAACCAGTCGTCGATGCCGTCCCGTGCCGTCTTCGGTTCCACTGCCGGCTCCGCAGCCGCCTCCGGCTCCGCCGTCCGTTGCTGCCCGATCAGTCCGGCCGCCGTGTCGAACCAGTCGTCGACGCTGCCGTCGCCCGCGTCGGCGTGCGGGGTGTCGGGGAGGGTGCCCGCCGGGCCGTCGTAGACGGTGTCCCACCAGCCGTCGTCGGGCCGGGGCGGCTGTGCGGGTGCACCCTGCTTGCTCATCTGGCGGCTCCTGGTCGGTCCGTGGTCGCGCCGCCCCCGGCGGGGCCGGACTGGCGTCATTGTCTCCAAGTGCAACGACCCTGTCCGGGTTTCGGCGACAACCGGTCACCGATCGGATCATCCCGGCCACCGCGTTCACCTGGTGTTTCGCCGGCGGCGGGGCGGCGGAGCGGTACGGCCGTCACCACGGCGCCCGTTTCCGTTCCGTCCGTGCTTGCCGGATGTGCCCCGAGCAGGGCGTTTCCTGGAGATTGCGGCGCGTCGGCGGCCGAAAATGAGGGCCGATGAGGGGCATCGCTTCACCCGTTCGGCTGATTAAATGTGCGCATGACCGCGTCGGCCCCGAGCTCACCCCGACCGGGGAGGGCCGCATCGGCGGGCCGCCCGGCGGGTGCGCTGTTGGTCCTGCTGCTGGTCGCCCTGCTGACCGCGCTGCCGTGTACGGGCCTGGCGAAGGCGGACGCCTCCGCCCGCCCGGGTCCGGCGGCGGTGGGCGCCGTCTCGGTGGTCAGCGCGGCGGAAGCCACGGCGCAGACCGCGCTCGCCCGCGACACCGCCCGTGACGCCGCGCGCGACGCCGCCCGGGCCTCCGACGGCCACCACCGCGTCGCGGAGCAGCAGGACCACTGGATCCTCTGCACCGCCGACGGCCAGCCGCCGCACGACAACGGCTGCTCCAGCCACCCGTTCTGCCCCCAGGACGCCCAGCTGCCGAACCCGCCGCCGCACCCGCAGCCCGCCGCGTGGCCACTCGTCTCCCCGGCGCCCGAGGCGCTGCCCCGAGTGGTGCCCGCAGGCCTGCTGGACGGCCCGCACCCGGCCCCTGATCTGCACGAGCTCCAGGTCCACCGGTCCTGAGCGGAACCCACCGCCGACGCTCCCCGTCGGCGGGTCCGCCACTCCCTCCTCTTCAGCCGACCGTCGCCACCAGCCGTGCGCGGCGGGGACAAGGACAACCGTCATGGGTTCCGCCTCGAAGCAGTCCAACAAGCCCGTCGGCAAGGGCGGCGTCGACCGCCGCGCCCGGATAGCCGAGCTGCGCGCCGCCGAGCAGCGCCGCGACCGCCGCAACAAGGTGATCGCCTCGGTGGCCGCCGGTGTGCTGGTGGTCGGCGCGATCGCGACCGGCACCTGGCTCGTCATGGACCAGAACCAGAAGAAGAAGGACCGCGAGGCCGCCGCCAACGCGGACATCCCGGGCGTGAAGACCTTCGGCGACCTGAGCCGCAACCACGTCAAGGACAAGGTCAACTACCCGATGACCCCGCCGGTCGGCGGCGACCACAACGCGGTGTGGCTGGACTGCATGGGCCACGTCTACGACAAGCCGGTCGAGAACGAGCGCGCCGTCCACTCGCTGGAGCACGGCGCGGTCTGGGTCACGTACAACGGCAAGGCCACGGCGGACGACATCAAGGTCCTCTCCGACAAGGTCAAGGCCACCCCGTACTCGCTGATGAGCCCGTACCCGGACGAGCAGGGCACCATCACCCTGAACGCCTGGAGCACCCAGCTGGTCGTGGACAACGCGAGCGACCCGCGGGTCAACCAGTTCTTCACCAAGTACGTCCAGGGCAAGCAGACCCAGGAGCCGGGCGCCTCCTGCACCATGGGGGAGATGTGACCGCCGACGGAACCCGCCCCGAGGAGTCCTCGGCAGCGGGTGCACCGGAGGAGCGGACCGCGGAGCGCCCCGGCCGCCGCCGGATGTGGTGGCCGGCCGCACTGGCCGCCGTGGTCGCGCTGGCGCTCGGGGTTCCGGCCCTGGTGGCCGGCGGGACGTCCGCCTCCGGTTCGTCCTCGATCACCGTCCCCGCGGACGACTCGCCCGAGGCCGGGTTCGCCCGCGACATGGCGACCCACCACCAGCAGGCGGTGGACCTGTCGTTCATCGTCCGGGACCGCACGAGCGACGAGCCGACCCGCACCCTCGCCTTCGACGTCATCAACACCCAGGCCAACCAGCGCGGGATGCTGACGGGCTGGCTCGACCAGTGGGGGCTGTCGCAGCACTCGACGGCCAAGCCCATGGCGTGGATGAAGATGGACCACGACTATCAGGCGCACGACGGTTCGCTGATGCCCGGCATGGCCACCAACGCCCAGATGGCGAAGCTGCGCACGCTCAGCGGGCGGGACGCCGAGGTGTACTACCTCCAGCTGATGATCGAGCACCACAAGGGCGGCGTCGAGATGGCCCAGGGCTACGTCGACATGGCGAAGAACGACGTCGAGAAGCGGCTCGCCCAGTCGATGGTGGTCGCCCAGACGTCCGAACTGGAGCTGATGACCGACATGCTCAAGGAGCGCGGCGCCGCCCCCGGCGTGCCCGCGTCCTGACGCCCGAGGTCCCAGCAGTCCCGAAGGTCCAGCAGTCCCCGAAATCCCCTCGTTCCACCGGACGGCCGGGGCGCGACGAGCGGTCCCGCGACCGCCCGTGCCGCGCCCCGGCCGTCCGCCGTCCGCACCCCCTGGAGCAAGCCCGCATGACGACCGACGCGCCCTGGCTGATCGCCGGACTCGGCAACCCCGGCCCCTGGTTCCGGCTGACCCGGCACAACGCGGGCTTCCTGGCCGTGGACCGGCTGGCCGAGCGGCACGGCGCCCGGTTCCGCCGGCGCGGGATCGGCGCCGTGGTCGCGGAGATCGAGGTGGACGGCCGGCGGGTGCTGCTGGCCAAGCCGTTGTGGTGGTCCATCAACCTGTCCGGCCGCCCGGTGGCCGCCCTGCTGCGCCGCTACGGGGTGCCGGTCGAGCGCCTGGTGGTCGTCCAGGACGACCTGGACTTCGCCTACGGCACCGGCAAGCTGAAGCGCGGCGGCGGCCCGGGCGGGCACAACGGGGTGCGGTCGGTGGGCGAGGTGCTCGGCACCCGGGACTTCGTCCGGCTGCGCTTCGGCATCGGGCGCCCGCCGAAGGGGCAGAGCGCCGGCGACTACGTGCTGAAGAAGTTCTCGGACGAGGAACTCGCCGCGATGCCGGGGGTGACGGACCGCTGTGCGGACGCCCTGGAGACGCTGGTGCGGCTCGGGCTGAACCGCGCCCAGGACGCCCTGAACGTCAGCGCGTAGCCGCCAGACGGCTCCGAGGGGTGGCGGGCCGGGTCAGCGCGACCGCCGCCACCGCGACCGCCGCCAGGGCAACCAGCACCGTCCGCCCACCGGACGCGGCGCCCGCCAGGTGGACACCGAGGACGGACAGCGCCATGCCGAGCGCGGTGCCCAGGCTGCGCGCCATGTTCACCATGCCGCCGCCGACGGCCGAGCACTCCGCCGGGACCGCCCGCATCACCAGGGCGTTGTTGGCGGGCAGCAGCAGGCCCAGCCCGTACCCGGCGACCAGCAGCGGGGCCGCGACGGCCGCGGCCGAGACCGGCAGTGCGGCGAACAGCAGCAGTCCGGCGGCGGCCAGGCCGGCGCCGAAGCGGCACCGGGTGACGTCCGACCAGCCCCGGGGCAGCAGTCCGCTGCCGACCGTCGCCGCGACGGCGAACGCGGCGGGAAGCAGCGTGACCACCAGCCCGGCGGCGGCCGTCGACACGCCCGCGCCGGTGAGCCGCACCGGGCCCAGCACCAGCGGACAGAACAGCAGCAGGTAGCCGATCAGCGCGACCGCCAGCCCGGAGCGCACGCCCGGGGTGTTGACCAGCCCGGGCGCCAGGATCGGCCGGGCCGCCCGTCGCTCCTGGCGCGCCAGCGCCACGGCGAGGACGGCGGCGGCCAGCAGCAGGAAGGCGACGGCCCAGCCGGGCAGCGGCAGGCCGGAGGCGGTGGACAGCGCGAGCAGCAGCGCGGTGGTTGCCCCGGTGAGCAGCAGCATGCCGGGCAGGTCGAAGCGGGGCTCGCGGGGCCCCCGGCCACGCCGCGCCGGGACCGGCGCGGGCGCGCAGGCCCGGGTGCGGGGCAACAGGTACCAGCCGGCCACGATGCCGAACACGGCGATCGGCACGTTCACCCAGAACACCCACTGCCACGAGGCGTGCTCGACCAGCAGCCCGCCGAGGCTAGGCCCGAGCGCCAGCCCGAGGCCCTGGGCGGCAGCCTGGATGCCGAGGGCGCGCCGCATCGCGCGCTCGGGGACGCCCCGCGCGACCAGGGCGACGCTGTTGGCCTGCATCATCGCGGCGCCGACGGCCTGCACGGCCCGGCAGCCGACCAGGATCCACAGGCTCCCGGCGAACCCGGCGCCGAGCGAGGACAGGCCGAAGACGGCGAAACCGCCGATGTACACGGTCTTGCGGCCGACCAGGTCGGACAGCCAGCCGATCGGGGCCAGCAGGGCGACCAGGACGAGCAGGTAGGCGAGGGCGACCCACTCGACGGCGGCGAAACCCGCGTCGAAGTGGCGGCCGAGAGCGGGGAAGACCAGGGCGATGACACTGGCGTCGAGCTGGCCGAGGAAGGCACCGAGACAGACGGTGCCCACGGCCAGCCAGTGGGCGTGGCGCCAGCCGGCTATGCCGCGGGGCCGGGGCCGCTCGGTGAGCAGGCGCGCGACAAGGGCGGTGGCGTTCATGCCACAAATATATCGGATGCAGATATGTTCTTTGTACGATTTACTCGTGCTGCGATACGTGCGATACGAAGGATCTCGCGGTGCGTCCACGCTGCGTCCGAGGGGCGGACGGCACCCCGGGAACGCCCCGTACCAGGCGATACGCTGTCCGCCATGCCGTCGTCACCACACGTTCCCGACTCCGCCGCCGAAAGCCCCGACCCGGCGGTCGAGCACGCCCGGCGGCTGACCGACACCGTCACCCGGCTGCGCCGCGCACTGCGCAGCAGCATCCGCACCGACTATCCCTGGGAGTTCCTGCCGATGGCGCAGGTCGAACTCCTCCAGACCCTCGCCGCGGCGCCGCTGCGGGTCGGCGAACTCGCCGCCCGCCAGCGCCTCGCCCCCAACACCGTCAGCGGACTGGTCGGCAAACTGCTGGAGGCCGGGTTCGTCGACCGCCAGGCCGACCCGGGCGACCGGCGCACCGCCCGGATCGCCCTCACCCCGGCCGGACGCCGCCAGCTCGACGACTGGCAGCACGCCCACGAACGCCGGATCGCCAGCGCCCTCGACACCCTCGATCCGGCCGACCGCGAGGCCGTCGTCCACGCGCTGCCCGCGCTCGAACAGCTCGCCCGCGCACTGGCCCAGCCGGGAACCCTCGCCGAGGGGACGTCGGCCGGCTGAGCGGGGTCGGCCGAACCGGAATGGGCGGCCGCCGGGGCGCGGTGGCCACTAGCGTCCCGGCATGACCGACATCGAGGTGGGGATCGAGCCCTGGACTGACGCCGACCTCGCACTGCTGCGCCGGGTCAACACCCCGGAGATGAAGAAGCACGTCGGCGGACCGGAGACGGAGGAGCAGTTGCTCGTCCGGTATTGGGCGCTACCTGGACTTCGTCCCGTCCGGCCTGGGCTGCATGTACCGCATCGTGCTGCTGCCCGGGGGCGAGGCCGTCGGCACGGTCGGTTACGGCACCCGCACCTGGGCGGGCGAGACCGTCCACGAGATGGGGTGGAACGTGCTGCCCGGGTACCAGCGGAAGGGCATCGCGGTGACCGCCGCCCGGGCCGCCGTCGCGGCCGCCCGGCGCGGGGCCGCGCACCGCTTCCTGCACGCCTTCCCCTCGGTGGACAACCCCGCCTCCAACGCGGTGTGCGCGAAGGCCGGGTTCGCGCTGCTCGGCGGGACGGAGTTCGAGTTCCCGCCCGGCCGGTTCATGCGCAGCAGCAACTGGCGCGTCGACCTCCGGGGCTGACGCCCTTGTCGGGCGCTCGGGTCCCCGTCAGAAGAGCGTGCCGCTCTCCAGCTCCAGCAGCCAGCGCTTGCGATCCACGCCCGCCGCGAAGCCGGTGAGCGAACCGTTGGCGCCGAGCACCCGGTGGCAGGGGCGCACGATCAGCAGCGGGTTGGCGCCCACCGCGCCGCCGACCGCCCGGACCATCCGCGGCGACTGGCCTGCCAGCTCGGCGAGTTGGCCGTAGGTGACGGTCGTGCCGTACGGGACCTCGTCCAGTGCGGCCCAGATCCGGCGGCGGAACTCTGTGCCCTCGGGGGCGAGCGGCAGGTCGAAGGTGGTGCGCTCGCCGCTGAAGTAGGCGGTCAGCTGGGCGACCGGCTCGGCGAGCGCCTCGGGGTCGAACTCCCAGGCGTCGGCGGGCTCGGCCAGCGCGTACTTCTGTCCGGGCACGGTGACGGCGGCCAGGGCCGCCGCGCCGCCGCCCTCGGGCCGCACGCCGCTGAGCAGCATGCGGCCGAAGGGGCTCTCCATGGTGGTGTAGACGGTGGTGCTCATACCGGGTCGTTCTCCGTTCCGGGGCTGATGCTCAAGCTGGTGCTGGTGCTGGTTCCGACGCTCGAAGCGGTGGTCGGGGCGGAACTGGTTCCGACGCTCGAAGCGGTGGTCGGGGCGGAGCTCGCGGGACCGGCCCACAGCCGGTGGACGGCGTAGGAGCGCCACGGGGCCCAGACCTCGGCGGCGAGCGCGGCGGCCTTCGGGTCACCGGGGGCGCCGAGCCGGACCAGGCCGTGTTTGACGCCGATGTCGCTCGGGAGGAAGACGTCGGGGTCGGCGAGGGCGCGCATCCGCAGGTAGCCGACCGTCCACGGGCCGATGCCGGGCAGGGCCAGCAGCCGGGCGGCGGCCTCCTCCCGGTCCACCCCACCGTCCAGCCGCACCACGCCCTCGGCCAGGGCCGCGCACAGGCCGGTGAGCGCGCGGCGGCGGGCCGCGGGCATCGCGAAGTCCTCGGGGTCGGCGGTGGCCAGCGCCGCCGACGTGGGGAAGAGCAGCCGCAGGCCGCCGTTCGGCTCGGGCAGCGCGGTGCCGTACTTCTCGGCGAGCCGACCCGCCAGAGTACGGGCGGCGCCGACGGTGATCTGCTGGCCGAGCACGGCGCGGACGGCCAGCTCGTGCGGATCCACGTGCCCGGGCGAGCGCAGGCCGGGGCGCTCGCGGACCAGCGGGCCGAGCACCGGATCGGCGCCGAGCTGCTCGTCGACGGCGTCGGGGTCGGCGTCCAGGTCGAACAGGACGCGCAGCCGCTGGACGGCCGTCGGCAGGTCGCGCAGGTCGGCGAGCAGCAGGCGGCAGTCGAGCCAGCCGCGGGTGCGCGGGTCCTCCGGAGCGAGGCCGTCCACCTCGGCGATTCCGTGCCCGTACGGGAGCGCGAGGGTGCGCCGGTAGGTGCGCACGCCGGGGCGCGCGCCGGGCACGACCTCCTCCACACCGGGTACGGCACGCAGTTCGAGGAAATCGATCAGGTGGTCGCTGTCGATCGCGCCGCGGTAGGCCAGACGCAGGGTGAGGCCGCCGGCCGGGGTCGCGGTGCGGCGCCCCGCCACGACCTCGGCGCGCAGGCCGCTGGGGGTGCGGTCGTAGACCTCCCGGACGGTGTCGTTGAACTGGCGGACGGAGGCGAAGCCGGCCGCGAACGCGATGTCCGTGACGGGCAGCTCGGTGGTCTGCAGGAGCAGCCGGGCGGTCTGGGCGCGGCGGGCGCGGGCCAGCGCGATGGGGCCGGCGCCGAGTTCGGCGATGAGCTGGCGCTGCAGCTGCCGGGCGCTGTAGCCGAGCCGTCCGGCCAGGCCCGCGACGCCCTCGCGGTCCACCACGCCGTCGCCGATCAGACGCATCGCCCGGCCGACCAGGTCGGCGCGGTGGTTCCACTCCGGGGAGCCGGGCACGGAGTCCGGCCGGCAGCGGCGGCAGGCCCGGAAGCCGGCGCCCTGGGCGGCCGCGGCGCTGGGGTAGAAGCGGCAGTTGGCGCGCTTGGGGGTCACGGCGGGGCAGCTCGGTCGGCAGTAGATGCCGGTCGAGGTGACGGCCGTGAAGAAGACTCCGTCGAAGCGGGAGTCCCGGCTGTCCACGGCTCGGTACCGGATGTCATCGTCGATCACGCTGTCCAGTCTGCGGCATCGGGCGGGGGGTGACTGGCGGGAATCGGACATCACCGTTCCGGGGCTTCCGCATCGGCTGTTCCCCCGTCGCCGCTCCGGCACCGCCGGAGCAGCGGCGGGACGATCAGGTGGGAATTGACCACCTGGTTCTCTGGGCCCTCCCCCCCTCTCTCCCTCCCACCCGCCGCCATCGCACGCACCCATCACACCCGCCACCACCACCGCGCGCACACCCACAGCATCCACAGCACCCACCGCGCTCGACACGCCACCGCACCCTCGCGGCATCAACCCGTCCTGCTCCGGTGGGGCCGCCGCCCGCCG
>NZ_JBHWDU010000079.1:0-39131 GCF_042734825.1 Kitasatospora sp. NPDC059648
GCCCCAACGCCGCCTGGGCGTTCTGGCAGAACCACCACTGGTACTGAGCCGGCCATCCGGCTCCCCCCGTGCCTCGGGGGCCGGACAGGGACCACCGGGGCAACCCACCAGGGCCCGGGCCCGCGCAACCGCGCGGCCCGGGCCCCCGTGCCGTCTCCAGACCAGCCCGTGGGCCGGTTCCCTTCCGCCCGGCGACGGGTGTGACCGGAGAACGCGACGGCGACGGGTGTGACCGGTACGGGTGATCTTCGGGCGGACGGCGTTGCGGCGCGCGTGGTCGGGCGTTGCTCGGGCGTGTCCCCACTGCCCTCGTCAGGAGAGAACGTGAGTCAGCCCGTGGTGCGCCGGTCCGGCGGCGAGTCGAGTCCCGACCCCGAGAAGCCCCGGCTGGGGAGGCGTGCCCTGCTCGGGTCGGCCGCGGGAGCCGCGGTCGGCACGATCGGTCTCGCCACCCGGGCCGCGGCGGCCACGGTGCCCGCCTACGCGCCGAGCACCGGCCCGGCGGCCGACGAGGCGGTCAGCCGCGCGCTGGCCCGCGAGATGCTCATGGTCGGTGCGGACGAGGGGGGTGACCTGACCCTCGAGTACCTGCGCATCCTGATCGACGGCCGTCTGCCGCCCCGCACCGAGCGGAAGCGCGTTTTGGTGGTGGGCGCGGGCGTCGCCGGGCTGACCGCCGCGACGCTGCTCAAGCGGGCCGGCCACGAGGTGACCGTGATCGAGGCCAACGCCAGCCGGGTCGGCGGGCGGATCAAGACCTTCCGCGGCGTCTTCACCGATCCCCGGTTGCACGCCGAGGCCGGTGCCATGCGCCTGCCCGACTTCCACCCGCTCGTCCTGGCGCTCGCCGACAAGCTCGGTCTGAAGCGGCGGCTGTTCTACAACGCCGACGTGGCGCCGGGCACCGGCCCGACCGGCGCCGTTCCGCCGGTGAAGTACCGCTCGTTCACCGGGGAGACCTGGAGCAACGGCCCGGACCGGACGTTCACCCCGCCCGTGGCCCGCTTCCGCAGTCTGATCCACGTCAACGGCACCCGGACCACCCGTGCCGCGTACGCCCAGTCGCCGGCCGCGGTCAACCGCTCGTTCGGCGCCCGGTTCGACTCCACGGCCGCCGCCGCCGTCGAAAAGGCCTTCGGGCGACTCTCGGTCCGGGACGGCGGCATCCGCGACCGGCTGGACGCCTGGACCGACATCTTCTCCACCTACGGCCACCACTCCACCCGCCGCTTCCTCCAGGAGGAGGCCGGCTGGGACCGCGCGTCCCTCCAGGCCGCCGGCACCCTGGAGAACCTCACCTCCCGGCTGCACTACTCGTTGTTCCCCACCCTGATCGACCACGCGGTGATCAGCCCCACCAACCGGTACTGGGAGCTGGAGGGCGGCAGTGCCGTGCTCACCGACGCGCTCGCCGCCCCGCTCCGGGCCGAGCTGCGCCTCGGCCACCGGATGACCCGCCTGGTGCAGGACGCCGGCAAGGTGACCGTCGAGACGGTCGCGGAGAGCGGCGACGAGGAGTCCTGCGACGGCGCTCCCGTCGGCCCCACCACGACGTTCGAGGGCGACTACGCGATCGTCACCATCCCGTTCAGCGCGCTCCGGTTCTGCCGGATCGAGCCCCTGATGTCCTATCCCAAGCGCCGGGCCGTCACGGAGCTGCACTACGACGCGGCCACCAAGGTCCTGCTCGAATTCCACCACCGGTTCTGGGAGGAAGGCCCGGACGGCTTCAGCGGCGGCGGCTGCGTCAGCGACAGCGCCAGCCGCTTCACCTACTTCCCCTCGCACGCCCCGGAGGGCTCCTCGGGGGGCGTGGTGCTGGCCTCCTACACCTGGTCGGACGACGCGGCGCGCTGGGACTCGCTCACCCCGGGCGAGCGGTACGCCTTCGCCCTCGACGACCTGGAGCGACTCCTGGGGCCTCGTGTGCGGCGGGAGTTCACCGGAGCGGGAGCCACCCAGTCCTGGGCGCGCGCCCGGTACGCCCTCGGTGAGGCGGCCATCGTCACCCCCGGCCAGCTGCACGAGCTCCATCCCGCCACCCGGACCCCGGAAGGCCGCGTCCACTTCGCCGGCGAGCACACCAGCCTCAAGCCGGCCTGGATCGAGGGCGCCCTCGAATCGGCGGTCCGCTCCTTCCTGGAGGTCCACCACCGCTGAGCGCGAGCGGGCCCCGGTGGCCGCCGGGGCGAAGAGGCGGGTGGCGTCCCCGCCGAGCCGGCCGCGCCGCGGTCCGCTCGGCGCCGTGCCGTCGGGCGGTGGCCGCAGGGTGGGTGACCCGGTGGCGTGCCGGGCGCCGGCGCTTGCCCGTGGTCACTGGCCCTGGCCGGCGCTTCCCATCGGGCCGATCTTCACCGGGGATCCGTCGGTGTCCATGGCGGGCAGCGAGCCGGCGCCCGGCCAGGGCAGGGTGACCGGCTGGGTCTCGTCCGGCGGGGTGACCACCAGGCCGGTGATCCGCAGGCCGGTGCCGCCCGTCTTGTTGGCCGGGTAACTGATGCCGAAGTAGGAGGACTTGCCGGGTGAGACGACGGCCGTGACGACCGGCTCGCCGGAGCGCCGCGCGGACAGCGAGCCCGCGGTGGTCTTCAGGTCGACGCCGGCGTATCCGGACAGCGTGCAGTCCTTGCCGCTGTGGTTCTTCAGCTCGACCACGACGGTGTTGTCGGTGTCGCCGGTGATGGTGCGGTCCGCGGCGGTGATGGTCAGGTCCGCGGTCCGGCACTTGGCGGTCTTCCCGGCCGTGCCGGAGCCGGCCGGTGCGGCGGTGGGCGGCGTTCCGGCCTTCCCCGGGCCGCTCGAAGCCGGGCCGCCGTTGGGGGAGGTGCCGGTGGACGCCGTCGGGGCGGCGGTCGAGGCTGCGGCGGTCGGGGCGCCCTGTGCGGTGCCCGTCTCGTCGTCCTGGCAGGCGGTGAGCGAGAGGGCGGCGGTGACGGCCAGGGCGGCGAAGGCGAGTTTGCGGACGCGCACGGTGTTCTCCTCCAGTTGGGGCGGCGGTGCCCGGTGTTCGGTGCGAGCGGGTTTCCGAAGACCGGGACCGCAGCCCGGGGCGAACCGTTGCGCCCGGGCCGCCCCCAGGACAATGCTGTGACACGTACGGCCGGAGACCGTTCGCGCCGTCGCCCGCCGTGCCGTCCCGCATCCCGCCGCCGACCTGCCCGGACGCCGGTACGCACCGCCGCCGCGCACCGTTGACGCCGTTGCCGGTCACCGGGACAGACCCGTGACGCGGACGATCTTGACCACGGGCCGCGACAGCACCGCCGGACCCCGGCGCGGTGGCACCCGGGTTCCCCGGGAGCGGGGGAGAACGGTCGGGGGAGTGTCGTGCACCGGTGTGGGCCGGGCGGACGGTTAGGTTCCTACCGTGACCGGCAATGACGTGGTCCTGGCGCTGGTGATCACGACCGGACTGGGTTTCGACTTCACCAACGGGTTCCACGACACCGGCAACGCCATGGCGACCTCCATCGTCACCGGCGCCCTCCGGCCGCGTCTCGCGGTCGCCGTGTCGGCGTTGCTGAACCTGGTCGGCGCCTTCCTGTCGACGGCGGTCGCCGCGACCATCGCCGGCGGACTGGTGAACAGCCACGACGTGACCCTGACGGTGGTCATGGCGGGACTGACCGGGAGCATCCTGTGGAACCTGGCGACCTGGTTCCTCGGCATCCCCTCCAGCTCCTCGCACGCGCTGATCGGAGGTGTGGTCGGGGCGACGATGGCGGCGGCGGGCGGCTCCGCGGTCAAATGGCAGGGGCTGGTCTCCAAAGTGATCGTGCCCGCCGCCCTGTCGCCGGTCATCGCCGGCGTGGTCGCCGCGCTCGGCACCTACCTGGTCTACCGCCTCACCCGCGGCGTGCCCGAGGACTCGCAACGGCACGGCTTCCGGCTCGGCCAGATCGGCTCCGCCTGCATGGTCTCGCTCGCCCACGGCACGAACGACGCGCAGAAGACCATGGGCGTGATCACCCTGGCGCTGATCGCCAACGGCACGCTGTCCGCCGGAGCGAAGTCGCCGACCTGGGTGATCGCCTCCTGCGCGGGGGCGATCGCCCTCGGCACCTACATCGGCGGCTGGCGCGTCATCCGCTCGCTGGGCAAGGGACTGGTGGAGATCGAGGCACCGCAGGGGATGGCCAGCGAGTCGGCGTCGGCCGCGGTGATCCTCTCCTCGACCGACTTCGGCTACTCGCTCTCCACCACGCACGTGGCCACCGGATCGATCCTCGGCGCGGGGGTGGGCAGGAAGGGCGCGGTGGTGCGCTGGCACATCGCCCACCGGATGGCGGCCGCCTGGCTGCTCACCCTTCCTGCCGCGGCGGTGGTCGGCGCGCTCGCCCACTGGGTCGCCGACGGAATCGGGGGGACCGCGGGAGTGGTGGTGATCTCCGTCGTGCTGGTGCTGGCCTCGATCGCCTTCTACGCCGCTTCCCGCCACCCGGCCGTCACCCCGGAGAACGTCAACGCCGCGTGGACGGGTTCGGTCGTCCCGCGCGCCGCACGCAGGAGCAGACAGTGAACTCCTGGATCAACCTCGACGCGTTGTGGAAGATCCTCGTGGCGGGAGTGCTCGTCGGCGCCGGGCTGCCCGCGCTGTTCGCCGTCGGCGTGCGCGCCCTCAACCCGCCGGCCCGTGCGGACGGGGCCGCCGCCACGCGTCCGGCCGCCGGACCGCTCGGCCGCCTCGTCGCCGTGGCGTGCTTCGCGGTAGTCCTCGCCGCGATCGGATGGGGTGTGTCCGTCATCGTCAGCCACCGCTGACCCACGCCGCCGGCGGCCCCGACCACCGCAGGACACCCCGCGCGGTGCTGACCCGCTGGTCCGCCCCACCGGGAGCCGGGCCGGGCCGGCGCCCCGACCGGTCGAACTCCAGGCCCCGTCTCGTGCACATGAGCCACCGTCAGGGGCCGCCCCCGTGATGCCGGACGTGCCGATGGGGCGCCCGCACCGTCCCGGTGCTCCCGAGGACGCGCGCCAGCGCCCTTACCCGGCAGGGCCGTTGACGGAAGTAGTTCGGGCACGTCACGCTCGGTGGACCGCCCGGAGCGGGCCGTCGGCCACGTTGCCGAGCACCGTCCCGACGCCCCGGCCGGATGTCCACCCCGCACCCCTTGTGGAGGTACCGCCATGTCCAGGCGCCGTCTCGCCGTCCCCGGAGCCGCCGTCGCCGCTCTGGCCCTCGCCGCCCTGTTCCTCCCGGCCACCGGCGCCCACGCCGCACCGCCCGCCGACTCGTGCACCAACAACTGGAGCATCAGCTCCGCCGAGGGCTACGCGAACGGGAAGTGGTGCAACTACGACACCAAGGTCATCGGCACGGTGCACGACACCGAGGCGGACGGCCGCTGCCCGTACGTGCGCGGCGGCCTCTCCAACGGGGGCCACGTCGACAGCGACTGGGCGGGCGGAAAGGGCAAGTCCCGCTCCATCACCCTCCTCGCCCCCTCGAACACCCGCTTCACCAGCCTCAGCATGCGCTACATCAACTGTTGACGCCCACCGCGCCGGCAGGGGCCGGGAGCTGACGGCCCCTGTCCGTTCTCCCGCCGTCCTCCCGCGTTCACGGTGAGGGCGGCGGCTCGGTGAGGAGACGGTGGATCAGTGCGTCGATGTCGAGGTTGAGGTGTTCGGAGCCCGGTGCGCTGATCTGCCCGCTCCGCTCCAGGAATTCCCTCACGGCGCCGGTGGGCAGGCTGATCCGGCAGACGGGGCCCTCGCCTTCGGGCCGGAGGTTCACGACCACGGCGGCGAAGGCGTTGGCAGGGGCGGGGTGAACGGTGACATCGCCCAAGCCGGCGTGGGTGCGCAGGCCCTCGGCGAGCAGGCAGCGGGCGAAGACCCAGGTGATCGGGTCCGGCGAATCGACGTGGAGGTCGAGGTAGGCGGCGTAAGGGTCTTCGATGTGATGGCGCAGGCATGCCGACACCGGGGCGAGCACCCCGTGGGCGACATGGGCCTGGCCGATGAAGCACACGGCGCAGTACGGGCCGGTGGACCGGTCGTCGCGGCTGGGGCCGTACGGTAGCGGCATCACGGACGCACCACCCCTCGCGGCGGGCGCCCCGCCCCGCTCGTCCCGGCCGTCGTCGCGGGTCCCCGGCCGTCCGCGCCTCCTTGCCCACGGCAGCCGCCCGCTGCTCCCGGTGGCGGTGGGCAGGTGGTGAGCGGCGGGGATGCGAGGGGTGCTTCGGAGGTGTCTGGCATATGTGGGAGAACGACGGTCGCCGCGGCCCGGTGTCGGGAGGTTCACCGGGAGGTGCGAACTCCTGGTCGCGGAGCTGACCGGACGTCATCCGTCCGGAGGTTTCCTGCGGGGGAGCCGGAGACGGCCGCGGGACGGCCGAGGCGCGATCGGCCGACCAGCGGGTGCGGACGGTTCGACGGCCGCCGGTTCGGCCGTCGCCCGGTGGCCGGCGGCTCGCCCCGGCCCCGCTCGGCGGGCGAGCGGGGCCGGTCTCCTTCGCGACCGCCGGCGGGCCGGCGGGCAGCTCAGGCTCCGATGTTCTCCAGGTCGTCGAGCAGGCCCGGGCGCGTCGGCTTCCAGCCGAGGGCGGTGCGGGTGCGACTGCTGGAGGCGGGCTGGTCGGTCACGAAGATCGGGCCGAGGGGTCCGAAACTCTCCTGAGGCACCGGCCTGAGCGGAAGGCGGAGCCGCCGCCCGATGACCGCCGCGATGTCGCGCACCGCGTCGCCTTCGTCGGCCACGGCGTGCCACGAGCTTCCGGCCGGAGCCCTCTCCAACGCGAGCCGAAACAGGACGGCGGCGTCGAGCGCGTGGACGGCGGGCCAGCGCTGCCCGCCGTCACCGGGGTAGCCGACGACGCCGGAGCGCCGGGCGATGTCGGTGAGCAGCCCGGCGAACCCGCCGTGGCCCTGGTTGTGGACGGTGCGCGGCAGCCGTACCGCCGAGCTGCGCACGCCCTGGGAGGCGAGTGCCAGTGTGCGGTTCACCGACCGGCCGCGTCCGCCGACGGGACCGTCCGTCGGCAGCGGGTCCTCCTCGGTCGATGCGCGTCCTGCCACGTGGGGCGTGCCGGACACGGTGACGAGCGGCCGGTCCGTGCCGCCGAGGGTGTCGCCGAGCGTCGCCAGCGCGGCGCCTTCTTCGGCGACGTCTCGCGCGAGTGCGTCGGGTGAGCTGAAGTCGTTGCCGAAGGCGAGGTGGATGACGCCGTCCGCCTGCTCCGCGCCGGTTCGCAGCACGTCGAGGTCGGTGAGACCGCCGCGGACCACGTCGGCGCCAAGGGCCCGGGCGCGGGCCGCGGAGGCGTCGGAGCGGGCGAGAGCGGTGACGGAATGGCCCGCGGTGAGCAGTTCGGCGACGACGGCGGACCCGATCAGGCCGGTCCCGCCGGTGATGAAGACGCGCATGGCAGCTCCAAGAGAGTGATGCGACATGTGTCCCATCACCGTACACCGTGATGAGACACATGTCGCATCATCTAGGATGGCCGTATGCCGAGATGGAAGCCGGATGCGAGGCAGCGCCTGGTCGTGGCGGCGCTCAACCTGTTCGCGGAACAGGGCTATGACGACACGACGGTCACGCAGATCGCTGAGCGCGCCGGGCTCACCCGGAGCACCTTCTTCCGCCACTTCGCGGACAAGCGGGAGATCCTCACCGCGGGACAGACGACACTCAGCCGCCTGCTGGCCGAGGGCATCGACGCCGCCCCGGCGGACGCGACACCGCTGACAGCCGTCGCGGCCGGCCTGGAGCGTGCATCTGGCGAGATGACGTCGTTCAACCGCGAGCTCAGCCCGCTGCTGCACGCGGCGATCGAGGCGAACGAGGAACTGCAGCGGCGTGACGCGCTGAAGAGCATCGGCATGGCTGCGGCGATGGTCGACGCGTTGAGGCGACGGGACGTCCCGGAATCCGCGGCGCAGGTGGCCGCCGGACTCGGCGTGCTCGCGTTCAGGCTCGGGTACACCCGGTGGGCCGACCCCAGCCGCGACGAGGACCCCGGCGAGCTGGCGACCCTCACGCGAGCCGCGTTCGACGAGCTCTGCGCGGCAGCCGCGGAGCTTCGCTAGCTAGCGGCAGCCGCCGAGCAGACAGCGGGTAGGGCGCCGTTCCCGGGGTGTGAGCGCGTCGATGATCACGGTTCGGTGACCTTCCGGCCCTTGGAAGGCCGATGGCCCGATCTTGGCGTTCCCGGGGCGGTAGGTTTCCCCGGCACACTCTTCTGATCACCACGGGGGATTCACCATTTCCACTCAGTCTGCCGAGCTGCCCGACGCCACCGCGCCCACGGAGACCGCCTCCGCAGCCCCGGGCCAGGGGGCGCCCGGGTACGGCGAGGGGCAGCTCAGCTGCGCCGTCTGCGGCTCCGTCCCGGCTGTGGACGCCACCATCCGCGGCCACCAGGGCTTCGTCATCGTCATGCGCTACCTCAAGCGGCGGGGCCCGTTCTGCCGCGCCTGCGGCATCGCCACCCACCGGGAGATGACCTCCGACACCCTCTGGCAGGGCTGGTGGGGCATTCCGTCGATGATCGTCAACCCGATCGTCATGCTGTACAACATCCCGCAGCGGTTGAAGATCAACAAGCTTGCGGAGCCGCTGCCCGGAGCCCCCGGCACGCCGATGGACACCGGCAAGCCGGTCTACCTGCGGCCCACCATCGTCGGCCTGCTGATCCCGGCGGTCCTGATCGCGCTGCTCTTCGCCGTGTTGAAGGACGACCCCGAGTTCGCCAAGGCCGGCGACTGCATCCACAACAGCAGCCCGCTCGCCATGTCCGGCCTGAACGACAACAACCCGGACGTCAAGGTGGTCCCCTGCTCCGACCCGCAGGCGGACGCCCGCGTCGTGGGCCGGGCCGACGACACCACCGACGGTGAGGCGGAGTGCCGCAAGTACCCCGACGCCGACAGCTACTTCACGTACAAGCGGGGGAGCGACAAGTACCTGCTGTGCCTGACGAGCCTCAAGCCCCGGCCGAAGCTGACCTTCACCCCGTAACGGGGCGGCGGGGCCGGGCGGCAGAAGGGAGCCGATCGGCCAGGGGGGCCGCCGTCCCACGGGGGGCGGCGGACGGTCACCGTGCGGGCCCCGGCAGTCCGCGCCGGTGGGGCGGCGGCCGGGTGGCACGGCTACGAGGAACCCGGCCGAACACCGTCCGGCGACCAGCACTGCAGCAGGTGCTTCCCGGCCTCGCCCGCGGTCAGGTTCGCCCGTCGCCGTGCTCGTCGCCCGGCCACTTGCGGGTGTCGCGCGGCGGCACGTACGGCTCCTCGTCAGGTGGCATGCCGCCCTCGATGGCCCGCTCCCGGGCCAGCTCGGCGTCGAACTCCAGCCCGAGCAGGATCGCCAGGTTGGACAGCCACAGCCACACCAGGAAGACGATCACCCCGGTCAGCGTGCCGTACGTCTTGTTGTAGGAGCCGAAGTTCGCCACGTACGCGGCGAACCCGCCCGACAGCGCCAGCCACAGCAGTACCGCCAGGACACTGCCCGGTGAGATCCACCGGAATCCCCGGCCGCGGACGTTGGGCGCCGCCCAGTACAGCAGCGCGACCATCAACGACACCAGGGCCACCAGCACCGGCCACTTCGCGATCGACCACACCGTCACCGCGAGGGGCCCCAGCCCGAGGACTTCACCGGCTCTCCTCGCCAGCGGTCCGGTGAACACCACGATCACCGCGCTGGCCGTCAGGAGGATCATCATCAGCAGGGTCAGACCGACCCGCAGCGGGGTGGTCTTCCACACCGGCCGGCCCTCGCGGATGTCGTACACGACGTTGCCCGCGCGGATGAACGCCGCGATGTATCCGGACGCCGACCACAGGGAGCCGGCCAGGCCCACCACCGCCAGCACGCCGCCGGTGCCGCGTCCGGCCTGCAGCTGGGTGACCGCGGTGCGCAGGATGTCGCGTGCCGGCCCGGGGGCGAGCCGTTGCAGGTTGTCCAGCGCCGCACGGGTGGCGGAGGTGCCGACCAGGCCGAGCACCGACACCAGCACCAGCAGCGCCGGGAACATCGCCAGCACGCCGTAGTAGGTCAGCGCGGCGGCCCGGTCCGACAACTCGTCGTCGAGGAATTCCCGCCAGGTGCGCTTGAGCACCCCGAGCCAGCCCCGTCCCGGTACCTGCGTCGGCTCGTCGGGGCCCCGGTCCGCGGCCTCCTGCGGGCCGCTGACCGGCCCGCCCCCGTGTCCACCGTGTGCTCTTCGAAACCGTCCCATGCGCGGCGTCTTCCCTTCCGCGTCCGCTCAAACGCCCCGCGCCGGAACAGGTCGTCCTCCCGGAGGACCGCGCTGCGCGGAACGGCGGGCGCCACCGCCTCGCGGCCGCCCGCGTGCCCCGGGCAGCACGTTCCGTCGGACACCTGGCGGACGTCAGGCCAGGAACCCCCGCAGCAGCGAGGCCGTCGCGGCCAGGTGCTCCTCGGTGGCGCGCCGGGCGGCGTCGCCGTCGCCGTCGAGGATCGCCCGGACCATCGCCCGGTGCTGCTCGGCGGCGTGCTCGATGTTGCGGTCCACCATCGGGATCGCGTTGAGCAGGTCGTTGAGGCGCATCCTGGCCTCGGCGATGGCCGCGGCGAGGGCGGGGGAGCCGGTGAGCTCGCCGATGGCGAGGTGGAAGCGCGAGTCGAGCTGGCGGTACTGCCCGGCCGGGGCCCCGTCCAGTTCGGTCAGCCGTTCCTCCAGGTGGGCGCGCTGCTCGGGGGAGAGGGGGCGCCGGGCGGCGGCCTCGGCGGCCCCGACCTCCAGGACCTGCCGGTAGGTCAGCGCGTCCTCCAGGGCGCCGCCGAGGTCGCGGGCGGCGCGGCGCAGGTCGGCCACGTCCGGTTCGGGCATTCGGTAGGTGACGAAGGTTCCGCCGTAGCGGCCGCGGCGGGGTGCGACGCAGTCGGCCTGCTGGAGGGTGCGGAGCGCCTCGCGCAGGGTCTCGCGGCTGACGCCGAGCCGGGCGGCGAGGTCGCGTTCGGCGGGCAGCCGGTCGCCGGGGCCGAAGACGCCGAGCTTGATCGCCTGGAGCAGCCGCTCGACGGTCTCCTCGAAGGCGTTGCCGGTCCGGATCGGGCGGAAGATCGCCCCGGTCTCCCAGTCGAGCCGTGCCTGCTCACGCGTCACGTCCACGTCCACGCCGGAATCGTACCTGCGAACGGATCTCCCGCACTCGTTCCCGTCCCACCCTTGACGCGGCCGCCGTCCAGCCGGAACGATGCTGCTCACCCACCCAATGGTCTGGCTTCAGACCATTGAAGAGCCGTCAGACCGTCGAACCCGCCGGGGCGGGTGCGCCACGCCGTCGTGGCCGCGTGCACCCGGCACACCCTCAACCCCCAGGGGTGCCCATGACCGACGCACGCTCACCCGACCACCCTGGCCCCGCCGTGTTTCCGGTGGACTCATCCCCCGTTTCCGCCGACGAACAGCGCCTCCACGAGCTGGGCTACACCCAGGAGCTGGCCCGCTCGATGTCGGGCTTCTCCAACTTCGCCGTCTCCTTCTCCATCGTCTCGATCCTGTCCGGCTGCCTGACCCTCTACGGGACGGGGATGAAGACCGGCGGCCCGGCCCTGATCATCTGGGGCTGGCCGGTGGTCGGCCTGCTGACGCTCTGTGTCGGCCTCGCGATGGCCGAGATCTGCTCCAGCTACCCGACGGCCGGCGGGCTCTACTACTGGTCCGCCAAGCTGACCCGCAGCCGCGGCCCGGCCTGGAGCTGGTTCACCGGCTGGTTCAACTTCCTCGGCCAGGTCGCGGTGACCGCCAGCGTCGACTACGGCGCCGCCTTCTTCACCAACGCGTTCCTCGAACTGCGCTACGGCCTGGCGGCCACCCCCGCGCACACCATGGAGATCTTCGCGGTCATCCTGCTGGTGCACGGCCTGCTCAACACCTTCGGGGTGCGCCTGGTCGCCGTCCTCAACAGCGTCTCCGTGTGGTGGCACCTGGCCGGCGTCGCGATCATCGTCGGCGCCCTCGCGCTGGTCCCCGGGCGGCACGCCTCCGCGTCCTCCGTCTTCACGGAGTTCGTCAACCAGACCGGCTTCCACAGCCAGTTCTACGTCGCGATGCTCGGCCTGCTGATGGCCCAGTACACCCTCACCGGCTACGACGCCTCCGCGCACATGACCGAGGAGACCCAGGACGCCGCCCGCTCCGGCCCGCGCGGCATCGTCAACGCCATCACCGTCTCACTGGTGGCGGGCTGGATCCTGCTGCTCGGCATCACCTTCGCGATCCGCGACTACGACGGCGCGCTCGACAGCGCCACCCAGGTCCCGCCCGCGCAGATCTTCATCGACGCGATCGGCTCCGGCGGCGCCCAGTTCCTGCTGCTCATCGTCATCGGCGCCCAGTTCTTCTGCGGCATGGCCTCCGTCACCGCCAACTCGCGCATGATCTACGCCTTCTCCCGCGACGGCGCGCTGCCCGGCTCCCGCCTCTGGCACCGCATCTCCCCGCGTACCCAGACCCCGACCAACGCGGTCTGGCTGGCCACCGGCGGCGCCCTGCTGCTCGGACTGCCCGCGCTCTGGAACAACACCGCCTACACGGCCGTGACCTCGATCTCCGTCATCGGCCTCTACATCTCCTACGTCATCCCGGTGTACCTGCGGCTGCGCCAGGGCGAGGACTTCCCGCGCGGACCCTGGCACCTGGGCCGCTGGAGCAAGCCGATCGGCGTCGTCGCCGTCGCCTGGACGGCGGTGATCAGCGTCCTGTTCATGCTGCCCACCGCCAGCCCGATCACCGCCGAGAGCTTCAACTACACCCCGGTCGCCGTGGCCGTCGTCGGCGGCTTCGCCGGCGTCTGGTGGCTGGCCTCCGCCCGGCGCTGGTTCACCGGGCCGCACATCAGCACGGGGCCGTCCGCGCCCGACGCCCCGGCCCTTCCGACCGGGGAACCGACGACCAGCCCGCGGCCCACCCCCGACACCGAACCGGAGACCCGATGACCACCCCCCGGCTCACCCTCGACGAGCTGCGCACCCGCGTCGCCGACGGGTCCGTCGACACCGTCGTGCTCGCCATGACCGACATGCAGGGGCGCCTCCAGGGAAAACGCGTCGCCGCCCGGTACTTCCTGGACGACGTCGTCACCGGCGCCGCCGAGGGCTGCGGCTACCTGCTGGCCGTCGACGTCGACATGAACACCGTCGACGGCTACGAGGTCTCCTCCTGGGAGAACGGCTACGGCGACCTGACGCTGCGCCCCGACCTCGCCACCCTGCGGTCCGTCCCCTGGCACCCCGCCACCGCCATGGTCCAGTGCGACGTCGTCCACCACGACGGCACCCCGGTCGCCGTCTCCCCGCGCCAGGTCCTCCGGCACCAGCTCGACCGCCTGGCCGGCTACGGCTGGCAGGCCCAGGCCGCCACCGAGCTGGAGTTCATCGTCTTCCGGGACAGCTACGAACAGGCCTGGGACAAGGACTACACCCGCCTCACCCCGGCCAACCAGTACAACGTCGACTACTCCATCCTCGGCACCGGCCGCATCGAGCCCCTGCTGCGCCGCCTGCGCAACGGCATGGCCGGCGCCGGCCTGACCGTCGAGTCCGCCAAGGGCGAGTGCAACCTCGGCCAGCACGAGATCGCCTTCAAGTACGCCGACGCCCTCACCACCTGCGACAACCACGCCGTCTACAAGACCGGCGCCAAGGAGATCGCCGCCCAGGAGGGCTGCAGCCTCACCTTCATGGCGAAGTACGACGAACGCGAGGGCAACTCCTGCCACATCCACCTGAGCCTGCGCGACGAGCGGGGCGCCCCGGTGTTCGCCGGGGACCGCCCCCACGGCTTCTCCCGCACCATGGAGCACTTCCTCGCCGGCCAGCTCGCCTGCCTCGCCGACTTCGCCCTGCTGTTCGCCCCCACCGTCAACTCCTACAAGCGCTACGTCCCCGGCAGCTTCGCGCCCACCGCCGTCGCCTGGGGCCGCGACAACCGCACCTGCGCCCTGCGCGTCGTCGGCCACGGCCCGTCGCTGCGCTTCGAGAACCGCGTCCCCGGCGGCGACGTCAACCCCTACCTCGCGGTCGCCGCCCTGATCGCCGCCGGACTGCACGGCGTCGAGCAACAGCTCGAACTCCAGCCGGAGTTCACCGGCAACGCCTACGCCTCCGACGCGCCCCGGGTGCCCGCTACCCTGCGCGACGCGGTCGACGCCTTCGAACGCAGCGCCGTCGCCACCGAGGCCTTCGGCAAGGACGTCGTCCGGCACTACACCCACGCCGGACGCACCGAACTCGCCTCCTACGAACGGGCGGTGACCGACTGGGAGCGGCGCCGCGGATTCGAGCGGCTGTGACCGGCGCGGGGCTGACGCGTACTGTTCCGGCACGCACCGACGCGACCGGCACCGGTGTGACCGCCACCGACACGAGACCACCCGACGCCCACCGACGACCACTGATCGGCATCAGCAGCTACCAGGACGACGCCGCCTGGTCCGTCTGGAACCAGCGCGCCTCCCTCGTGCCCCAGACCTACGTCGACGCCGTCGTCCGCGCCGGTGGCACCGCGGTCCTGCTGCCGCCCCAGCCCGGCGGGACCGGCCACCTGCTCGACGCCCTCGACGGACTCGTCCTGGCCGGCGGACCGGACGTCGACCCGGCCCGCTACGCCGCGGCTGCCCACCCGCGCACCGGTCCGCCCCACCACGCCCGCGACGACTGGGAGAGCCGACTGCTGCACGCCGCCCTCGCCCGGGACCTGCCGGTGCTCGGCGTCTGCCGCGGCATGCAGCTGCTCAACGTCGAACTCGGCGGCACCCTCGTCCAGCACCTGCCCGACGACAGCCACCAGACCGTCCCCGCCCGCTTCGTCCGCCACCGGGTCACCCCGGAGCACGGCAGCCGGCTCGCCGCCTTCCTGGGACCCGCCACCGAGGTCTCCTGCTACCACCACCAGGCCGTCGACCGGATCGGCACCGGCCTCACGGCCACCGCGCACAGCGCCGACGGCACGGTCGAGGCGCTCGAACTGACCGGCCACCGCTTCGCCCTGGGCGTCCAGTGGCACCCGGAGACCGACCCCGACGACCTGCGCCTGTTCCAGGCGTTCATCACCGCCAGCCAGAGGGAGACCGCCCGATGACCGAACCGGACCTCTTCGAGGTCGTCAACCCCGCCACCGAGGAGGTGATCACCACCGTCGAACTGGCCGGCACCGCCGAGACCGACGCCGCCGTCGCCCGCGCCCGCGCCGCCTTCGACACCTGGCGCCGGGTGGCCCCCGCCGACCGCGCCCGGCTGCTGCGCGCCTTCGCCGCCGCCGTCGACGCCGACCGCGAGCACCTTGCCGCCCTGGAGGTCGCCAACGCCGGGCACACCATCGGCAACGCACGCTGGGAGGCCGGCAACGCGCGGGACGTCATCGAGTACTACGCCGCCGCCCCCGAGCGGCTGTTCGGCCGGCAGATCCCGGTTGCCGGCGGCATCGACGTGACCTTCCAGGAGCCGATCGGCGTCGTCGGGGTCATCGTGCCCTGGAACTTCCCCATGCCGATCGCCGCCTGGGCCCTCGCCCCGGCGCTCGCGGCCGGCAACACCGTCATCGTCAAGCCGGCCGAACTCACCCCGCTCACCGCGCTGCGCCTGGCCGAACTCGCCCTGGCGGCCGGGATCCCCGAGGGCGTGCTGCAGGTCCTGCCCGGCCGCGGCCCGGTCGTCGGACAGCGCTTCGTCACCCACCCCGACGTGCGCAAGGTCGTCTTCACCGGCTCGACCCGGGTCGGCAAGGAGATCATGGCGGGCTGCGCCGCCCAGGTGAAGCCGGTCACCCTCGAACTCGGCGGCAAGAGCGCCAACATCGTCTTCGCCGACGCCGACCTCGCCAAGGCCGCCGCGACCGCGCCCTACGCCGTCTTCGACAACGCCGGCCAGGACTGCTGCGCCCGCTCCCGGATCCTCGTCGAGGCCTCCGCCTTCGACGACTTCATGGCGCTCCTGGAGCCGGCCGTGCGCGGGGTGCGGGTCGGCGACCCGGCCGACGAGAAGACCGAGATGGGCCCGCTGATCTCGGCCGCCCACCGCGAGCGGGTCTCCTCGTACGTCCCGGACGCCTCGGCCGTCGCCTTCCGCGGCAGCGCCCCCGACGGGCCCGGCTTCTGGTACCCGCCGACCGTCCTCGCGCCCGTGCGCCACGAGGACCGCGCCTTCACCGAGGAGATCTTCGGCCCGGTCGTCGCCGTCGTCCCGTTCCACGACGAACAGGACGCCCTGCGCATCGCCAACGCCACCGAGTACGGCCTGTCCGGCTCCATCTGGACCAGGGACCTCGGCCGCGCGCTGCGGGTCTCGCGCGGCGTCGAGGCCGGCAACCTGTCCGTCAACTCGCACTCCTCGGTGCGCTACACCACGCCGTTCGGCGGCTTCAAGCAGTCCGGACTCGGCCGCGAGCTCGGCCCGGACGCCCTCGACGCCTTCACCCAGACCAAGAACGTCTTCATCTCCACGGAGGAATGATCAGCATGACCCAGCGACTCGACGGCCGCGTGGCCGTCATCACCGGCGCCGGCAGCGGCATCGGCCTGGCGACCGCCCGCCGCTTCGCCGCCGAGGGCGCGAAGGTGGTCTGCGTCGACCTCGACCCCGAGACCGGCGCCAAGGCCGCGAACGAGGTCGGCGGCCTGTTCGTCCAGGCCGACGTCACCGACGAGGCCGCGGTGCGCGACCTCTTCCAGCGGGCCGTCGACGAGTACGGCCGCCTCGACATCGCCTTCAACAACGCGGGCATCTCCCCGCCGGACGACGACTCCATCCTCACCACCGGCCTGGAGGCCTGGAAGCGCGTCCAGGAGGTCAACCTCACCAGCGTCTACCTGTGCTGCAAGTACGCGATCCCGCACATGCAGCGCCAGGGCAAGGGCTCGATCATCAACACCGCCTCGTTCGTCGCCGTGATGGGCGCGGCCACCTCCCAGATCTCCTACAGCGCCTCCAAGGGCGGCGTGCTGGCCATGTCCCGCGAGCTGGGCGTCCAGTTCGCCCGCGAGGGCATCCGCGTCAACGCCCTGTGCCCCGGCCCGGTGAACACCCCGCTGCTGCAGGAGCTCTTCGCCAAGGACCCGGAGCGCGCCGCCCGCCGCCTGGTCCACATCCCGCTGGGCCGCTTCGCCGAGCCCGAGGAGATCGCCGCCGCGGTGGCCTTCCTCGCCTCCGACGACTCCTCCTTCATGACCGCCAACACCTTCCTCGTCGACGGCGGCATCTCCGGCGCCTACGTGACCCCGCAGTAGCCCTCCGGTCGCCCGTCAGGCGGTCGTGGCGGTCCGGTGGTCAAGGGCGCTAGGCTCATCGCCGCGGCAAAGGTAGTAGATAAGGGGTGGGCCGCGGTGTCGCACTTCGATTCCTTCGAGTAAAAGGACACGTCGTGCCCACTCCTGGTGTGTTGAGGGTCTTCCTCCCTGCGCTCTCGCTCCTGCCCCTGCTGCTGTTCGTCCTGCTGTCGGCGCCAGCGTGGGTTTGCTGGCCCTTCATGCCGGAACGAAAGCAGAGGGTCATGATCGAGGTGGTGCAGAAGTTGATCGACTGGACGCGCGCTTGCGCCAACGGCCGATAGCCGCCGGAGGAAGGGAGGAGGCGGGTGGCTGCCAGCAGCCACCCGCCTTCGGCCGGTCCCGGGGTCTTGCGCGGCCTGTGCCGCGACGTGACGTCGCCCGCCGAGGAGGAGGCGGCGGAACGCGCTCGTCCCGCCGATATTCCGTTGGTGCCGCTCGGTCGGATCGGTACGGTCTCGGGCATGGCGATCCCGATCGTGTTCGACATGGAGACCGGCGACCCCGACGACGTCTTCACCCTGTGTGCGCTCGCGACCCATCCGTGGGCACGCCTGGTGGCCGTGACGGTCATGCCCGGATCGGATGAGCAGGTCGGCATCGTCAAGCACCTCCTCGGGCGCCTCGGGGTGAGCGCGCCGGTCGGCGCGTACCGGCCCGGCGCCGACGTGAAGCCGGTGTCGGGCTTCCACCGCCGGTGGCTCGGGAAGGTTCCGCCTCGCGAACCCGACGCCGAGGCCTGGCAGTTGCTGCGGGACGCCCTCGCCGACGGGGACGCGACGCTGCTCACGGGGGCGCCGCTGAAGAACGCCGGCATGCTCCTGGACCGGGAACCGGACGTGCGCATCGCCCGCTGGGTCGCGCAGGGCGGCTTCGCCGGCGACTCCGTCGTGCCGCCCGAACACCGTCTCCCCAAGTTCGAGGGACGCGAGACCTGCCCGACGTTCAACTTCAACGGCGCTCCGGACGCCGCGTTGAAGCTGCTGGAATCGCCCAACGTCGGTGAGCGGGTGCTCGTCTCGAAGAACGTCTGCCACGGCGTCGTCTACGACGGCGAGATGCACGCCGCCCTGTCGGCACGGCGGCTCACACCCGGGATGGCGCTCGTGCGGGAGGGCATGGGGGTCTATCTGGCCAAGCGCCGCGCCGGCAAGGCCTTCCACGACCCGCTGGCGGCGGCAGTGGCGCTCGACGAGTCCGTCTGCGCGTTCCGCGAGGTCGAGGTGTACCGCGAGCGCGGCGCCTGGGGTGCGCGTCCGGCGGCCGGCACCCGGACGCGGATCTCGGTCTCGGTCGACCACGCACGATTCCTGGACGTGCTCACGGCCACCGGGTAGCGGCCCTCGCTCCGAGCGGGCTCGAAGAGCCCCCTCGGGGCGTCCAGGTCGGCCCGGGTCGGTCGGGTCCGTCCGACCGGCCGGTCGATCGCCTCTCGCGGTGCGGCTGTCGTGGCCGCGGCCGCCGCTGCCGCCCTGCCCGGGGACGGCCACCGGGGTGTCGGTGCCGCGGTCTACGCTCCTCGGCAACGACGACTTCGGGAAGTGATCGAATGTCCTACCAGGATGACGAGTACAAGTTCATGCCCGCGCTGAGCACGGCCCTGGCCGATCCGTCCGAGGGCGTGCGGACCCTCGACGGCTGGCGGATCGAGCGGCTCGGCCTGATCCGGGGGGCCGCGGGCGACGGCACGATCTACGACCCGCTGGGGCCGGAGGGCGGGGGCTTCCCGATGCGGCCCGGCGGCACGCCGGTCTACCTGATCGCCCGGGAGGACGCACCCGGGGACCCGGTGGCGGTCCTGGTGCACGCCGGCGAGAGCGTCCCGGTCCGGACGCAGGACTGGGGCGACCGCGTGGCGACCCCGTCCGGCCTGGCCGTGGTGCACGCGAACCCCAGCACGGTCTGGATCGAGCCGGGCACCGGGATGCTCAAGCGCGCCTGGGCCGCCCTGCACGCACGCGCCGCCGAGGACAGCGGCTGGAGGCTGGAGAACCTCCGCGAGATGCTCCGGAGCGCTTCGGTGGACCCGGCCGACTGGCCGGTGGAGCCGGTCGAGGGCGACTTCGCGAACGACTGGCTGATGATCCCGGATGAGGACGGCACCGGCACCGTGCTGGGCGTCCTGGCCGACCCGGACGGCTCCAACACGACCGAGTGCCTGGACGCCGACGGCAACACGGTGGGCGTCCTGCTCATCCTCGACAGCTGGTGTGTCTGATCCTGACCCGGGGTGGTCCGGGCCTGGTCCGGGCCTGGTCCGGAGCCGGGCGGACGGGGAGCCGTTCCCCAGGGCGCGCTTCCGCCGCCGCCGTGCGCGGGAGTGTGCCCGCCGCACCGGGCCGGCCGAACCGGGTCCCCGTGCCGGTCGCCGGGACGGCTACCGGGGGAAGCGGTTGCGGACGGTCCGGGCGACGTCGGTGCCTTCGAGCAGGGTGTGCAGCAGGCCGGTGAGGGTCGCGATGTCCGCGGCCGAGAGCGGTTCGGCCATCGCGGCGGCGAGCCGGCCGGTCGCCTCGCCGAGCCGGTCGGCCAGGGCCTGGCCTTCGGCGGTGAGTTCGAGCAGGACGGCGCGCTTGTCCTGCTCGTGGGGGAGGCGGCTGACCAGGCCCCGTTGGACCAGCGAGTCGACCAGTCGGCTCGGGCTGCCCTGCTCGCAGACGAGCAGACGGCCGAGGGCGGCGAGGGTGACCGGCTGGTGGGCCGTCAGCACGTCGAGCACCTCGGCCTGGGGCGGCGTCAGACCCAGCGGGCGCAGGGCCTCGCCGAACCGGCGGCTGCCCTCGCGCTGGGCCGCCAGCAGCAGGTAGCGCAGCTCGTCGTGGGCGGCCCGGGGGGAGTGGCTGCGGTCGGCGGTCACGTGCGCTCCTTCGCTCTCGGCGGACCCGGGGGCGCCTGGTCGGCCTGGTCCGCCTGGTGTGCCGGTCTGCGGGTCTGCCGGTCTGCCTGGTCCGCCGCCCGAGTACGGGAGCCAGCATATCAATGGCACGACATTGATGACCCAGCATTCATGACCAGACATCGATGACGCTACATCGATGACATGACATCGATGTTGTGTCATGATGTTCCCCGTCGGCGGGAGAGCCCCGTCGACGGGAAGGGGCATGGTCATGCGTAGTGACTTCGTGGTCCTCGGCGCCTCCGGCACCACCGGTGGCCTGATCGCCGAGGAACTGGTCCGGCGGGGTCGGCGGGTCGTGCTCGCCGGCCGGGACGCCGCGCGGCTGACGCGGACCGCGGCCCGGTTCGAGGCAGGGGCGGTGTCGGTCCTGACGGTGGACCTGGCGGACCCCGCCTCGCTGATCGCGGCGGCCGGGGCGGGCAGGGTGCTGGTCAACACGGTCGGTCCGTTCGCCCGGCTGTCCCCGCCGGTGGTGGCGGCCTGCCTGGACGCCGGCACGGCCTACCTCGACCTCGCCAACGAGCGGGCCGCCGTACGCGCCCTGCTCGACCGGGACGCCGAGGCCCGAGGACGCGGCGCCACCCTGGTGACCGGAGCCGGGTTCGGCCCGGCCGCCACCGAGGCACTGGTGCTGGCCCTGCTGGGGACGGGCGTCGGCGCGACCGCGGTGAGGGTCGCCACCGCCCCCCACAGTGCCCACGACACCGACGGCGTGCGCGGAACCGTCGCCGAGGCCATGGCCGAGGGGGCCACCCGCTACCGGGCCGGTGAGCTGGTGCGCGCGCCGCTCGGCGAGGGCGCCACCACCCTCACCTTCGGCGGCGCCGCCCGGACCGTGATCCCCGTGCCGGTCGGCGACCTGGAGGCGGCGCGGGAGGCGAGCGGTGCACCGGAGGTCACCGCGTACGCGGTGCCGCGCGGCGCGGGGACGGACGACGGCCGCTCCCACGCCTACGCGGAACTCACCGACGCGGACGGGCGGGTGCACACCGCCCAGCTCAGCACCGGCGAGGGGTTCGCGTTCACCACGGCGGTCGCCGTCGCGACCGCCACCCGCCTCCTCGACGGCCCGCCGCCCGGTGCCTGGACGGCGGCGCGGCTGCTCGGCGCCGAACCGGTCGCGTCCCTGCCCGGCACCACGATCCAGCTGGGCCGGTGAGCCCGATGACCACCGTGCACCGCCTGGGCGACCACCTGGTCAACTTCTACCTCGTCGACACCGGGCCCGCCCTGCTGCTGGTCGACGCCGGACTGCCCGCGCACTGGGACGGCCTCCGGACCGCACTGCGCGACCTCGGCCGCCCGGTCACCGACATCGCGGCGGTGCTGGTCACCCACGGCCACCCCGACCACGTCGGCGTCGCCGAGCGGGTCCGGGCCGCCTCCGGCGCCGAGATCTGGGTGCACGAGTCCGACGCGCCGATCCTGACCGAGCCCCGGCGGCTGAACGAGGTCTGGACCCCGGAGCGTTCGCTGCTCGGCTACGCGGTCCGCCGCCCGCAGAGCCTGCGCGCGCCGCTGCACCTGGCCCGGGGCGGCGCCCTGCGCATCCCGCCGGTCCGCAGCCTGCGCACCTTCACCCACGACCAGCAACTCGACCTGCCCGGCGCGCCGCTCGCGGTCCACACGCCCGGCCACACGCACGGCAGCACCAGCTACCTCTTCCCGGACGCCTCGGTCGCCTTCACCGGCGACGCCCTGGTCACGCACGACTCGGTGGCCGGCCGGGTCGGACCGTGCGTCATCTGCCGGGCCTTCACCCAGGACAGCACGGCCGCGCTGGCCTCACTGGAGAAGATCGCCGAACACGAGATCGCCACCGTGCTGCCGGGCCACGGCGAAGCCTGGACGGACGGCCTGGCCCGGGCCGCGCGGCAGGCGGTGGCCGGCGGAATCCGTTAGGGCCTGGCCGGCGGATCCTGCCGGGCGCCCGACGCCGCGCGCCGGTTCGACGGGATCGCCGGACAGGCCCGAGGAGGCCCCGTGCCGCCGTACGGCGCGTCAACCGCGAGGCCGCCACGGGCGCAGTGGTCAAGGGCAGTAGCCTTTGCCTTTTTCGCATCAGGGGTGGGCAGTGCGGGTCGGAACGGTGGTCGCCGGGCGGTACCGGGTGGACCGGTTCGTCGGTGCGGGCGGGATGGGTGAGGTCTGGGCGGCGCAGGACACGCTGCTCGGGCGACCGGTCGCCCTCAAACTGATGCAGGACGACGGCCCGTCCGACCGGGCCCGCTTCCTGCGCGAGGCGCAGGCCGCCGCCGGGCTCCAGCACCCGGGCATCGTCGTGGTGCACGACTTCGGCGAACACGACGGGCAGCCCTACCTGGTCATGGAACTGCTGGCCGGCCACTCGCTGCAGGACGGACTGCTGGACGGGCCCTTCCCGGTGTCCCGGGTGATCGAGCTCGGCGTGCAGGTGGCCGAAGCGCTGGCGGTCGCGCACCGGGCCGGCCTGGTGCACCGGGACATCAAGCCCGGGAACCTGTTCCTCACCGACGAGGGCACGGTGAAGATCCTCGACTTCGGCCTGGTGGGCCGCCCGCCCGCCGCCGACCCGGGCACCGGCCGACCGGTCGAGCTGACCGCGGCGATGGGCACGCCGGGCTTCTCCGCTCCGGAGCAGTTCAGCGGTTCCCGGGTGGACGCCCGGGCCGACCTGTACGCGCTCGGAACCACGTTGTACGCCCTCCTGACCGGACTGCGCCCGGTCGTGCGCGGGCAGCGTCCCGCACTGCGTGCGCTGCGGCCCGACGCGCCGCCGGAACTGGAGCAGCTGCTGCGCGGCCTGCTCGCCCCCCGGCCCGCCGACCGCCCGGACGACGCGGCGGCCGTCGCCGCCCGGCTGCACGGCATCGCCGGTCATGCGAACGAGGCCGACCGGGACCGCGTGCGGGCCCACCTGACCCGCCGCGCCGCCCTCGCGCTGGGCACGGCCTTCGCGGTCCTGGCGGCCGCCTACGTGGGGATGTCCTGGCTCGGTGAAGGGGAGGACGCGAAGGCCGTCGCCGGTGCGTCCGCTCCGCCCCGGCCCACCGCGCCGCCCAGGCTCGCGGTCGGGCAGTGCGTCAACTACACCGGCACCGCCCCGGTGACCGACGCCGATCTCGACCGGCACCTCGGCTGGTCCGTCGTCGACTGCTCCCAACCGCACCAGGGCCAGGTCCGCCGGGTCGACGAACTGCCCCGGACGACGAACGCGGGCAGCTGGGTGGCCGCCGTCGCCCGCACCGGTACGGCCTGCGCCCAGCAGCGCCAGGAGCTCGACCCCCAGCTGCCCGCACACCTGGGCTCGACCGTGCTCGGCCCCGACAAGGAGGGCTGGTCCAGCGGCAGCGAGCACTACGCCTACTGCACCCTGCGCCGCCTGGACGGCGGGCCCCTCACCGCCGACCTCAAGCCGTGAAGCCGCTCCGCCGCTGCCCGGCCCGCCTGGTGCGACCGCAACCGCCGGGTCGAGGGGCGCACCGACGCACGCGCGTCACCGCGGCCTGTCACCGCGCGATCACCCGACCCCGGACGGTGGCCGGCGGGATCCTCCGCTGACCTTGGCTCCGCGTCCGCCAGGGCCGCTGCCTGCGGGCCGGGTGGGCCTCAGAACCCTGCTGTGTCGAGTTCGGTGTTCAACGGCGGCGGGAGCCGCAGTGGCGTGCCGAAGGGGTGGGGGCCTTCGACCAGGGTGTAGCCGAGCCGGCCCGGCTGGGAGAAGAGGGTGCAGGTGCGCTCCTGCCGGTCGACCAGGAGGTACACGGGGGCGCCGAACTGGGAGTAGCGCCGACGCTTGAAGGTCCGGTCGGTGTCGCCGTTCGACGGCGAGGTCACCTCGACGACGAGTACGGTCTGGTCGGGGAGGAGTGCTCCTTCGGTCTTCGCGAGCTCGGCGGGGACCACGGCGAGGTCGGGGACGTAGTAGTTCTCCGTGCCGGGCAGGTCGAGGTTGCCGGAGCCGGCGCGCAGGCCGAGTTCACGCATGCGGGGACCGATCTGTTCACGGATCAGGTCCACAGCGGTCTCGTGGGCCCAGGAAGGTGACACGGGGGTGATGACTCCCTCGACGATCTCCACGCGGTCACCCGCGATGTGCTGAATCGCGTACTTCAGTGCCTGCTCCGGATTCGGCACCTGGCTGTAGTCACCCGGGCCGGCGTGCGCCGTGCTCACCTGCTGCTCTCCTGTCCGGATCTCGGTCCTTGCAACGGGTCCAGCGACCACCCTGGCACGCCGCGGTGCGAGCGGGGCGAGGGCACCCAGCAACATTACTAGGTGTCACCTCCGGTCATCTCCACCTCGGCGGCGCCGTTGGGAGGGCGCTGGACTCTGGTTCACCTCCTACCCTGCGGCGTACCTGGTCTCCCGGCTCGGAGACCCGCAGAGCGGCTGGTGCGCGACCGCAGCGAGCGCGGGAGGCGACGCCGTGTGACTGTCGCCGCGCTTCATCCAGCGGCTCCGGTTCCCCGGACTTGGCCAGAGCGAGGGGTCGGCTCCTACGGTGGTGGTAAGGGGCCGCTACCGCGAGCGGCAGGGGCCCCGATCCTCCGATCCGCACGATTCGCGGAGGTGCCAGATGTCATCGGACACCGCACTTCTGAGCCGGATGGACCACCTCGTGGTCCTCATGTTGGAAAACCGCTCCTTCGACAGCATGCTCGGATTCCTCTACACCGACCAGGGCAACCGCCCGTCCGGCCAGTCCTTCGAAGGCCTGACCGGCGCGGAGTCCAACCCGGACGGGAACGGCGGCAAAGTCACCGTCTTCCCGATCGACCACACCAAACCCGGCGCGTATTTCATGCCCGGCTCCATACCCGGAGAGGAGTACCACAGAGTCAACAACCAGTTGTTCGGATCGCAACAGGTGCCCACGCCAGCCCCCGTCGCGACCAACGAGGGCTTCGTCACCGACTTCGCGCAGATCTTCCCGACCAGGAAGGGCAACTCCCCGGGTGTCACCGCGAGTGACATCATGGGGTGCTTCCCCCCGGAAGCGCTGCCCGTGCTGTCCGGACTGGCCCGGGGCTACGCGGTGTGCGACCACTGGTACTGCTCGGTGCCGACCCAGACCCTGCCCAACCGGGGCTTCGCCCTCGCCGGTACCAGCCTGGGCCTGGTGAGCGACACGGAATGCCAGAACCAGGCGAAGGCCAACAAGGTCATGTTCAAGACGGACAGCATCTTCGGCCGCCTCACCCACAAGGGCATCGGCTGGGTGATCTACGGCTACAACCTTCCGCCGTTGACCAGGGCCAACTTCCCCGACACCCAAGGGGCCGGCGCCCAGCACTTCGGCCAGTTCATCGACTTCAAGAACGCCGCCGCCGGAGGCTCCCTGCCCGCGTTCACCTTCCTGGAACCCGCCTGGAAGCACGACGGGAACAGCCAGCACCCCAACGATGACGTCGCGTCCGGCGAGCAGTTGCTCCTCGACGTGTACAACGCGCTGCGCACCGGGCCGCACTGGGCCAAGACCCTGCTGGTGATCACCTATGACGAGCACGGCGGCTGCTACGACCACGTGCCCCCGCCCGTCGGCGCCGCACCGCCCGATCAACAGGCCGGAGAGGCCGGCTTCGACTTCACCAGATTCGGGGTGCGGGTGCCCACGGTGCTGGTCTCCCCGCTCATCGCCCGCGGTACCGTCTTCGATGTGCCCGCTGGCAGCGTGCCACTGGATCACACCTCGGTGCTCAAGACGGTCCAGCAGCGGTGGGACGTGCCTCCGCTCACCGCCCGGGACGAGGCGGCCCCCGGTATCGGAGGGGTCCTGACCCTGGACGAACCCCGCGACGACAATCCGCTGGAGGGTGTCATCGTCCCCGTCTCCAAGGGGGAGAACCCTGCCCGTGCCGTGACCTCCCACCTCGAATCCGTCTACGACGGCCTTGTCGCCGAGCACGTCCTTCCGAAACCTTGAGAGCCGTGGTTTCCAGCTTCTGAAGGCAGCCGGCAGACCGTAGCCATTGGTACTCGGCCGCGTACCGCTTCATGCCGGTGGCCACTTGCAGCAGCACCGCCGCCGCCCGGCCTGTAGGGGGAGCGGCCGCGGACACCGCCGACGGGCGTGTGACCGCGCCGCCCCCGGCTGCGGGTGCGCGGCGGCGCCATCCGCCTCTTCCGCGTACTCGTCCCGCTCGAATCGGCGACCTTGAGTGCTGCGGGTGTTCGCCAGGGACGGCAGGGCCCTGGTGCCGCTCCGGTGACCGACTGTGTGTCACTGCGGAGAGGCCACGTGGTGCGCTGCGAGGATCGGGTGAGAGCGGTGCGGTCGAGAGGAGCTGTTCTTCGTGACGACAGATGCAGAGAGTTCCCCACCGTCGGAGGACTCGGGCGTCGACAAACTGAAGAACGGCCTCGGGGTTCTTCTGACCGGTTTCGCGGCTGCTCTGAATTTTCTTGGACTTCGCAGTTCGGAGCTCACGACAGTCCTCCGCAACAATCCGCTTGAGGCTACGTTGGTGGCGGCCATCATGTTGCTGGCCCTGACCGTCGCCATGACGGCGACCTTTCTTTCCAATAGCCGGACGATGCCGCCGTACTTCGTGCCCTCCATCTTCGCGGCTTGCATCGGCCTGACCGCTCTCGTGATCTGCGCCATCGACATTCCGAGGAGGACTGCGCCCGACGCGTGTCCGCTGGCAGCTCTTTCTGCCGGCGGGTTGTTCTTGGCGATGGTGATCCTGGGCTTCTACTGGTGCGGCTGGGGGAGGTCGTGGGCCTGGATCCGTCGTTGGCTGAGGCATCGGACGACGGTTGTTCCGGTCGTCATCGATCCACCGGAGTGGGCGGAGCTGCCTCCACCGGTCGTGCCGCCGGCAGGTTCCCGGCCGGGCATCACGTCGGTCCTTCTGATCTGCGCGGTCATCCTCACCTCCCTCGCGGCCTTCGCGGCCGCGCGGCTGGAGACCAAGAGCCAGACGGCCGCGGCCTATCCGCAGGTGTCAGCCTCCTTGAAGAGCGCCGGATCCGTCGGAGTCGTGTCCGTTGCGGTGGAGAGTTCGAAACTCGCGTACGGCGATAAAATCGGTGTCGTCGTGCAGGCGATTCCGCGCAGCTTCCCCCTCGGTGCCAGATGCTTCGAGGGCGTCAACGGGGCGAAGAAGTACTGGCGTCTCGACGACTGCCTGATCAACACGGTTTGCAACACCGTCAGCCACAAGGACAACCCGTGCGAGGTGATCACCAGCGGTTCCCTGGAGCCCGATGCCAACGGGGCGGTCAAGGCGGTGATCGAGAATCCCATTTCACTGAGCGCCTACCAGTTCATCGACGTGCGAGCACAGATCTGCGACGTCGACACGACCTCAGGCACGCAGGCATGTGTGTACGACAAGAACAGGACCGCCGCGGTCTTCCTGGGGATTCCGCCCACGTGATCAGCCGTACGGCGCCGGACTGACGTCGTTACACCGCCGCGGGCGGCCCGCTGCTGCTCCCAGCGATGACCGCCACGTCCTACCGGTGGCGCTGACCGCGCCGCTGTGCGTCGTCGCGAAACCGGGTGACGCCCGGGCGCAGCAGCCGTCCGTCATCGCCGGGGAAGGCCGTCTCGTCCCTGTTGGCGGTGCAGGGCTGCGGGGCGTCGGGCGGGAGTCGTGGTCCGCCTTCGGGTCACCGGGGGGTCCGCGACTCGGCCCTGCGGACTGCGGGGCCGATGGCCCGTTCCACCGCGAGGCGTCCTTCGCCCGCGTCGCCGAGGCGGATGGTCATCAGGCGGACGATCGCGTGGAAGAACAGGGCCGGCCCGCAGGCCGTCCACTCGTTCCGGTTCCGGTGGTCCAGGAGGAAGTCAAGGACGTCGTCGGGCTCGGCGGGCACGAATCGGAATTCCGTGTGCTCCCATCTGTCGTCGATGCCCCGGCTCCAGCGGTCCCGAAGGTCCTCCTCGCTCAGGTCGGGCAGGACGGCCAGGAAGAAGGCCGCCCACTGATGGCGGTCGATGTCCATGCCGAGGGAGAGCAGCTCAAGGTCGCAGGCGTCGTCCCGGTGGACGGCGAGCTCCTCGCGCAGTGCGCGGCGAGCGGCGCCGAAGACGTCCGGGACGCCGTCCTTCAGGTCGTGCTTGGCGGAAAGGCCCTCGTTGGCCGACGAGTTCCAGAACCCGGCGTTCACGCCGACGACGGCGCTGCGCCGCGAGAACAGCATGCGGTTGTCCTTGCCGGTCACCACCGCTACGTTCGCGCCGAAGCTGCTCGACAGGAACCCGTTCACGGTGACCGGGTCCCTGCCCTCAAGGTAGTGCCGGCGCAGCGTGAATCCGGCCCCGCCGCCCTCCTCCAGGGTGCGGTCGAGCTGCTGGGCCGCGAGGAACGTGAAGTAGTCCGAAGGAGAGAACCTGAGCTCGACGATCGGGTCCTCCACGTCATCCGTGCGGGTGACGGCGATCGTCTCGACGGCGAATCGCGGATGGTTCCAGCGCCGGTCGGTGCCCGTGACAGCGCGGGTACGCTGTTCGTCCTCGATCTCCTGGCGCCAGCGACGCACGTCGTCGGGGACGTAGACCGGCTCGTCGGCGTCGTAGTAGACCTTCAGGTTCCTCTCGGTGATGGGGCGGGTGCCGTCGCCCTCGAAGACGTAACAGGCGGTTTGCAGCGGCCCGATTCTCAGGGGATCGCGATCCGGCACGGCGGTCTTCCTCCGGTCAAGTACTGGTTTTTCCAGGACAGTTGCATAAACCGCGCGATGGTTGCAACATCCTCGTCGGAGGCGGAGGAGGCAGATGCCAGGGGCAGCAGGGGGGCACGGTGAGGCTTTCGTCGTGTGCGTCGACCGGTACGACGTCGACCCGAGTGCCCGGCTCGAACCGGCCCGCGGGTGCGCGGAGGACTTCCGGGCGCTGGCCCGCCGCCTGGGCTTCAACGCCGACGCTCCGATCATCTCGGGGACGAAGCAGCAGGTCGAGGAAGGGCTTGAGCAGGTCCGGCGGTCCCGGGCCGAGCGAAAGCTCCTCTACTGGGTGGGGCACGGCGTCAGCCTCGGCAAGGACGTCGCAGTCCTGCCGTGCCGGGACTACGACCCGGCCAGGGACCGAGGGATGTTCTTCCCCGAGGAACTCGGGAGGTTCGTCACGAGGCTGAGCGGCGATGTCTTCCTGATCGTCGACACCTGCCACGCCGCGGACATCGCCTACACGGTGTACCGCCGCTACGTCGACCTGGAAGTCTCCCCGGACACCATGCTCCCGGGGCCGGACGGCTCCGTCCGCAGCATCGGGTGCCTGGGCACCGTCGGAGGGGGACAACTCGCGCAGGTCGGGCTGTGGCTCGGAGCGTGGAAGGAACTGGCCGAGGCCCGCCATCACGCGTACCGGGACGAGATGCTGTGGCATCCGTACGCGAGGGCAGTGCACGGGGTGGCGGTGTTCGAGGCGGTGCGCCAGGTGCTGATGGAATCGTCGTCGGGCAGCCTCGTCACCCCACAACTCCACGGCGGCGGCCGACTTCTGGGCTTCTTCGCCAACCCCTACTACGACCCCTCCGCGCGACCGGTGTCCGCCGCTGCGCCCACCCGGCGGCAGGAACTGCTCGGGGAGCAGGTGCAGCGACTGCTCAGGAGCAGGTTCCCCGGTCTGCGGCTGGAGGAGGAGGGCGTCTCCTTCATCGGGCGGCGGCACTCCCTCAGGAAGATCACCGACTGGCTCTGCTCCTCCGGACGCAGCGGGATCATGGTGGTCACCGGCGCGCCGGGCAGCGGCAAGTCGGCACTGCTGGGACAGATCGCGATGATGACGATCCAGGACACGCCCCAGTACCGGAAACTGACCGCCCAGCAGCGCGGCAGGCTGGCGGGGGCGATCGACGCGGGGATTCAGTGCCGTGGCCGCAGTGCCATGGAGGCTGCCTGCGAACTGGCGCGGGGCATGCAGATCGAGGAGCCCGAGGCCGGCTGGAAGGAAGTCGGCGAGGTGGTCAAGGCGCTGATCGAGGAGTGCCGGCACCAGGCGGAGGCCGCATTCCTGGTGGACGGTCTCGACGAGACGGACCCCGCACACCTCGACTCCGTGATGACGGACGTCCTCACCCCGCTGGGTCAGCAGAGCAACGTACGCGTCCTGGTCGGCACCCGGCGCACGATCGCCGCCGGGCTGTCGGCGCTCGACGCCACCGTCCACGACCTCGACGAGGTTCCGGACCGGGCCGACGACATCTCCGAGTACGTGAACCACCGGCTGTCCGTGCAGGATTCCCCCTACAGGGACGACTCCGGGCTGCGGGACGCCGTGGCGCGGGTGCTGGTGGAACGCAGCGAAGGGGTCTTCCTCGTGGCGCGGCTCCACTGCTCCGCGCTGGTCCGGCTCGGCAAGACCCTGCCGCCCGACGCGGAGGAGTTCCGCAGTGTCCTCGCCTCGGGACTTGAGGACGCACTGAGCCACGAGATCCGCGACCTGGACCGGGTGGCCTCGGCCGGACCGGGTGGCACGGTCGAGGCGGGCTGGGCCCGGGGGCTGCTGCTCCCGCTGGCGCTGTCGTACGGCGCGGGGCTGCCGCACGACGACGACATGTGGCTCAAGGCGGCCGTCCGCCTGGCCGCAATCCTCGGCCACGGTGTCCGGTACGCGCCGGACGACGTACGCCGGATCCGGAGGGCGGCCGGCGCGCACATCGTGGAGTACGGGGAGGGCGGCCAGCCGGTGTACCGGCTGAGCCACGAGGCGATGGCCCACCACCTGGTGCGGGAGGCCGGCCGGTCCGTGGGCGAACTGCACGCCGCCCTGACCGACGTCCTGCTGGGGATCCATCGCACCCTTTACCGCGGGCGCGGCGCGACCAACCCGTACATCGCCCGCTACGCGACGGCGCACGCCGCAGCGGCCGGTCGGCTGCACGAGGTCGTCGAGGACGCCGAGTTCCTGGTCAACGCCGAGCCGGAGCGGCTGATCCTGCTGCTGGACGGGCAAGGCGGCACGGCGACTCCCGAGGCGGAGCTGTACCGGCGGATCGCCGAGGAGATGGCGGGGAAGTCCGCGGTCGAACGCTCGGCCCTCCTGCAGGCCACAGCGCTGTACCAGCACCCCGCACTACTGTCCTGGGCCCGATCCGCCGGCTCCCTCTTCTGGGCGGACCGCTGGACGACGACCAGACCGGTCCCGCCCTTCCGCACGCTCCGAGTCCCCCGGGGAGACGTGAAGGCCGTCGCCGCCGGCAGCGGCGGGGGCCTGCTGGCGGCGGGGGAGAGGCTGTGGCACTGGCCGCAGCCGGGTGGACGGCCCACCCCGTTGCACAGCTGGCTCGGTAGCAGAAGCCTCCACGCCCTGGCCGCCGCGCCCGGGGATCCGGCGGTCGCCGTGGCCGCCGACGTCGAGCGGGTCCTCGTCTGGTCGGCCGGACCGGGGCCCGTCGAACCCGTCCGGGAGTACGGGTGGGGTGCGCGCGTCGCGGCCGTCGCGGCCGGATCGCCCGGCGGAACCGGCCTCGTCGCGGCCGCGAGCGGCACGACTGTCGCCGTGTGGCAGTGGCAGGACGGCCGCCCGCACCACTCGGGCTTCCTGCCCTGGCCAGGGTGGGGACGGGTCCACGGCGTCGCCGTCGGCGCGCTGGACGGCCTGGCGTGCGTTCTCGCCGCCGGTGACAGCGGGGTGGTCCTGTGGGACGCGCGAACCGGCGAGCGCAGGCTCTCGTTCGGGGCGGAGGCGGGGCGGAGCGAGGTCCTCGCCGCCACGGATTCGGGCACCGACCTTCACGTCGCCGTCCTGGGGACGGCCCGCCCGCAGCTGAGGGTCTGGCGGATCACCGGCGGCCACCGGCCGAGTGCCGCGCCCGTCCACCAGGCCGCCCTGCGCCATCCGTCCGGCTCGACGGTCGTCCTGCGGCGCCACGGCGGGGAACTGCTGGTGGCGGCCGTCGACGGCGGAACCGTCCGGATGTGGCGGGTGGCGGACGGCGAAGAACTGCCCGGCCTGCCCGGACACCGTACCCGGCCCACCTCGGTGGCCTTCCTCGGGGACACCGAGGGCTCCGTGTGCGTGGCGGACGGGTCCCGGATCCGGGTGTGGCGGACAGCGGCCGGCACGTCCGCGGGCGCGGTGCCCGGAACGCGCCCCGGAATGCCGAGCCCTGGTAGCGAGCACGTGGGGACGATGGCCGTCACGGAGCCCGGCCGGGGCGCACTGGCGCTCGCTGCGGGAGGCACGGCCCGCGTGTGGGACCTGCAAGGCCGGCACCTGGCCGACGAGAAGGGGCTGGAACGCGTCTCCTCCATCGACCTCCGGGGCGCCCCCGACGGCACGCTCTGGCTCGCGGTCGGCGGCCGGCACCCCGCGTACGGGCCCTGCCTGCGGGTCCGCACGCTGCCCGACGGGATCGGGGAGGACTTTCCCCTCGACCTGCACCGGGACAGCGCCGTGACCGCGATCGCGCTGTCCACCGGCAGCGGAACCGTGCGCGCGTTGGCTGCGGAGGACCGGTACGTACGCCGCTGGGACGTGACGGGGGGAGAACCACTTGCCAGCCTGCACGTCGGGGTCGGGCTGATCGAGCATCTGGCGGTCGTCGAGTCGCCCGGTGCCGAGCCGTTCCTGCTCGCGACCGCCGGCGACTCGGTGTGGGCATGGGAGAGGGCGGAGCCCGGCGATCCGTTGAGGTTCCGGCTGCCCCAGGGCGAGCGCGCCCACGCCGTGGCAGGGACCCACGACGCGCGGGGCGGGCGGCGCCTGGCCGTCGCGACGTCCGGCGGAGTGTTCACCGGTTCCCTCGACGAGCCGCCCGGAGAACGCTGCGGACGACGGAACCTGCACGCCGTCACCAAGGCGGCCGGCGTCCGGTCGCTGGCCTTGCGAACCACCGCGACAGGACGACTCGTCCTCCTGGCGGCATCCCGTTCGCGGACCATCCACGAATGGACCCTCGACGAGTCCGCTGCGGGCGGGGCGCCGAAGGACCGGCCGGTGCCGGACCGCGGGTACGAGGTGCACCGGGTGCTCGCCGCTCCCGGGGAACAAGGGCTGCTCGTCGCAGCGGTGGGGCTGGAGCGCACGGACATGCTGTGCATCGAGGAGCGCCGCTGACGGGCGGAGGACGCGCCCCTCGGGACGTCCCGAGGGCGGGGAGGAGAAGAATGGCGAACGACCTGGTCGTCTTCGTTCCGGGTGTGATGGGCAGTGTGCTGCGCGACGCGGACGGGAAGGACTTGTGGAACCTGACACCCGCTGTGGGCGGCAGCGTGATGTTCCGGATGGAGCGGTACTTCGAACGCCTGACGCTGCCGCCGGGAATCGGGAACGAGGCGCCTGACGGACCACACGCGGTGCTGCCCGCCGACCTGCTGCGCGAACCGCGCATCTGGCCCGGACTGATGCCGCACGTGGCCTACAAGAAGCTCGCCAGCCACCTGGCGAGCCTGGTCGAAGGCCGGATGGTCGTCTTCCCCTACGACTGGCGCCTGTCGAACCGGTATTCGGCCGAGCGGTTGAAGGTCTTCGTGGAGCGAGAGCTCGCGCGCTGGAGCGAGGCCTGCCGGGCCCGGCACGATCCCGAGGAACCCCGGGTCGTCTTCATCTGCCACTCCATGGGCGGGCTCGTGACGCGGTACTACCTGGAGGTCCTGGGCGGGCGGGAGACCGCCCGGTCGATGGTGACCATGGGCACGCCGTACGCGGGAGCGGTCAAGGCCGTGCAGGCACTCACCGGGACCTTCCCGGGGCGGAAGCTGCGGGGGGTGCCCGCACGCTTCCGCACGCTCCTGGTGGAGGCGGCGAGGAGCATGCCGTCCGTGCACCAGCTTCTGCCCACCTACCAGTGCGTGGCCGGCCACCCGGACGGCACCCGGCTCGAAGACGTCTCCGTGCCCGACCTGGACGGCGCGATGGTGCGGGACGCCTTCGACTTCCGGAGGGAACTCGACACGTGTACGCGGCGGAATGCGGAGGCGGACAGGGCCGCGGGCAGGCCCGCGGCCTACCGCCTCTTCGCGGCCGGTGGCCGGGGCGAGCCGACGGACGTGCTGATGCGGGTCTCCGCGGGCGAGGTGCGCTACGCCGACCGCTTCCCCGGCGACAGCCGCTGGCAGGGCGACGGAACGGTTGCCTGCCTGTCCGCCACGCCCCAGGACTGGGAGGACGGGGCACGCGTCGACTGGTTCCGGCTCGGCCACACCGCCCTGCCCAACGACGTCCACCTGCACCGCCAGCTGATGGACCGGTACGACGCCCTTGAGCACCGCCCCTTCCAGACCCTGGGCGTCGGATTCGGCGTCGACGTCCCGGAGGCCGTGGCCGAGGGGGAGCCGGTCGAAGTGGCCGCCGTGTCCGAGGAGTCCGGGCTGTTCCTGGAAGGCCGCCTCGTCTCGCCCACGACCGGGGAGGTCCTGGAGCGCCGGCGGCTGCTCCCGCTGGAAGACGGCCGCTACCGGGCCGAGTTCGCGCCCCCGCCGGGTATCTGGGTCGTCGAGGTCGAAGCGCCTCGCGTGACGACTGCCGCTGTTCAGCAGGAGACCCTCTTGGTGCTGGACTGAAACTGCCGGAAGGACCTGCCCCGGGAAACCCGGCCCGCGTCAGCCGGTCGATCCGGCGGCCGAACGGCGTGCCGCTGCGCCGCTGTTGGCTGGGCCCGCCGGTCAGTCGATGCCTTCGACGATGCGGAAGTCGCGCTCGACGCCGTCGGGGAGGGCCACCAGCGCCTTCTGGTATGCCTCGCTCTCGTATGCCGCGACGGCCTGTTCAAAGCTGTCGAACTCGATCAGGACGACGCGTTGCGTGATTCCGGCCTCGTGGGCGACGACTCGCCCGCCACGGGACAGGACGCGCCCGCCCCCGGCCCGGACAGCCGGACCGGCCAGCTTTTCGTAGGCAGTCAGCCCCTCAGGGGCGGAAACGGCGGGGTAGACACTGGCCCAGTAGCCCTTGGCCATGGAAACCTCCTGTGTTCCGGCCGGAACGTCCGACGTCGAATCGACGCCCGGATCGATCGATCCCGGCAGGTGCAGGTTAGGGCGAGCTGTGCGGTCGGGGGAAAGACCGGTACGGGATAGGCTCAGAACGGATCGCTATCAATCCGCGGGGAGGGCACGTGGCGCCGGATACCGTGAGCCTGCGGTACTTCCTGGTGCTGGCGCAGGAGTTGAACTTCACCCGCGCGGCCGCACGGATCGGTATCGCACAGCCCGCACTCAGCGCCCGGATGCGCCGACTGGAGAAGGAACTCGGTACGGCCCTGCTGGTCCGCAACACGCGTAGCGTCGTATTGACCACGGCCGGTGCGGCCCTGGCGGAGTCCGCGCCGCCCGCGCTGGCGGCGCTGGACCGGGCGTGGGACACCGTCCGCAGCGCGGCGGCCGGTGAACTGGGCACGCTGCGCATCGGATACAGCCTCAGCACCGGGGCCGAGACGGCACCGGCCCTGGTGGACAGGCTGGTTCGCGGCAACAGCGGGCTGGAGGTCGCCGCGGTCCCGATGGCGACACCGGAGGTCTCCCCCGCGGTCGCCGACGGCCGCATCGATGCCGGGATCACCCGCGGTGAACAACCGGGCCGTGGCGTGCGCCGGTTCCTGCTGCGGCGTGCGCGCATCGGGGTCCAGCTGGCGGAGCACCATCCGCTGGCCGAGCGCCCGGAGATAGAGATCGCCGACGCGGCCGCGTATCCGCTGCGACTCCCGGACCGCGCGGCCAACCCCGTGATCCACGACCAGCTGTCCGCGCTGTTCCGGGACACCCGTCCACACCCCCGGTTCCACACGCCCGCAGTCTCCTTCGACATGTCCCAGCGCGACCTGCGCGACGGGGTCACCCTCGCCCCGGCCGGAGAAGCCGCGGCCACGGTGCAACCGGCCGGGCTCACCTGGCGACCGCTGCGGGGCGCGCCCAGCCTGACGATCCACCTGGTCCTCCCACGCGAGCAGTCGCCACTGCACCGCCGCATCCGTGCCGTCGCCAGAACCCTGGCGCAGGAGCTGCACTGGCTGCCGGACTGACGCGCAGGAGGTCAAGCAACCGACTGGTCGGCGCAGGACGTCCCGTCACTGCTGGAAGGGGCTCGGCTCCCAGGCCTTCCCGCCGATCGGGTAGCTGAACAGCGGCCGGCCCTTGACCGCGCTGGTGCGGAACGGCGTGCCGTCACGGACGCCGATGGGCAACGTGCCCGTCCGGCTGCCGCTGGACCACTCCAGTTCCAGGTACCAGCTGACGTCGTGGGAGGTGGTCTCGGCGGTGACTTCGATGACCTCCGGATCCCGCTCGCTCACCTTGACCGGCAGGCCGGCGCCGCCCTCGGTCACGACCGGGCGGGGGCGGGCCGCGTCCAGGTCGAGGTCGAACGAGTGGACGTCGACTCCGCCGCCGCAGCCCTCGCCCATGGAGTAGGCGTTCCAGGCCAGCGGGGCCGCGATCCGGGCGATGCGGACGTTGAGCGCGGTCAGCACGACGGTGTCGCTGCCGGTGCCCTGCACGGTGAGCTCGATCGACTGGTAGTGGCCGACGACCGCACCGGTCCTGGCCACCCAGGCGGGGACGTCCACTGCCGCGGGCGGACGCGGGACTTCCGACGGCGGGCTGTCGACCACGTACTGGTCGCACGCGGCCTCCCGGTCGGACGGGCGGACCGTGACGGTGATCGGGGCACTCGGGGCCGGGGATCCGGCGGACGGCCCGGCGTCCGCCGCCGGGGCCGGAGCGGACGTGGGGTCACCGCCCGGGTGAGTCCTGGGCCCGATGGCGACAGCCCCGAGGGTGGCGAGCACCGCGGGGGTGTGCGCGGGGGCGGCCGTCCCGTCCTCCACGACGGCTTCCGCGGCCGGTCTCCGTGCCGGTGCCGGTGCCGGTGCCGCTTCCGGTGCAGGTTCAGGAACAGGAACGGGATCCGTTTCCGGCGCCGTCTCCAAGGCCTCTTCCGTTCCCGGTGCCGCCACCGGAACCGCCGGTGGGGCCTCCGGCGCGGGGGCAGGTGCGGACGCCTGCCGGTTCCCCCGCGTCGTGTGGGCGACGACCCACAGCCGGTAGAGCTCGGTGCGCTCCTCCGGTGTCGCCCGGCACGAGCGCGCGAGGCGCTCCAGCGGATCGAACTCCACCGGCATCACGTCGCCGGTGCAGTAGCGGTGCAACGCCGACGTGCTCACGTGCAGCCGCTTCGCCAGCGCGCCGTAACTGAGGCCCGAACGGCTCTTCAGTTCCTGGAGCAGCCGTGCGACCTCCTGCGCCTCCCTCAACTCCCCGGTCCCCTCCGACACTGATCCTCCACCCGCTCGCGAACCCCCTCGGAGCCCGCGCCCCGGTGATCCGGCCCGTAACCGGCGACCGGATGGCCGGAAGCCGGATGGCCGGCAACCGGATCGCACGGGACGCCGACCCGACGGGGGCTCCGGCAGACAAGCACGCCGCAGACCGGCCCACGGTTCCCCCGAAGGTCGCCGGCGGCACCGGGCGGGCCATCCCGGGCCCTTGCCGACGCGTCCCAGGAAGGTTACGTCTTCCCAGCTCAAACAGGGTAGAGGCGTCCCCGCGTCCCAGATCACCGGCCCACCGTTGCGGCTGGGACGACCCGGCGCACAAGCTGACGGCGAACACCTAGAGGGAGCAACTGTGAGCACTGTTCGGGCGGCCCGGGCCGCGATACGCACCAACGACCGACTCCACCGCGGTGCGGTGGCACTGGCGGTGGGCGGGGTCCTGCTGATGTCCGCGGCCTGCGGCGACGGCCAGGACAAGGGCGGCGCCGACGCCGCCGGTCCCGCCGCCTCCGCCACGCCCGTCGCCCCCGGCGGGACGGCGGCCACGGCCGTGCCGAGGACGTCGACCGCCGTGCTGGACGTGGAGCCGAAGGACGGGGCCCGGGGTGTCGCACCGACCGCGCTCCAGGTGTCGGTGTCCCACGGCAAGCTCACCGCCGTCGACGTGACCGACAAGGACGGCAAGCCCGTCCAGGGCTCGATCACGGCGGACGGCACCGGCTGGAAGCCCGCCGCCGCGCTCGCCCCCGGTGCGGCGTACACGGTGAGCGCCCAGGCCAAGGACCCCGAGGGTCTGGTCGCCGCGGCCACCAGCGCCTTCACCACCGCTTCGCCCGGCAAGCAGGTGTCCACCAACGACAACATCGCCGACGGCCAGACCTACGGCGTGGGCATGATCGTCGAGGTGGACTTCAGCAGCGGGATCGTGAACAAGGACGCCGTCGCCAAGGCCATCACCTTCGAAACGGACAACGGGACGGAGGTGAAGGGCCACTGGTTCGGCGACAACCGGATCGACTTCCGCCCGGCGGATCACTGGAAGCCGAACACCAAGGTCACCATCCACTACCGGCTGAAGAACGTCGAAGTCGCCCCCGGTGTGTGGGGCGACGTCGACAAGGACGAACCGTTCACCATCGGCCGGTCCCAGGTCTCCACCGCGGACGCCGCCACGCACCAGATGACGATCGTGCGGGACGGCAAGTCCACCACCGTGCCCGCCACCCTCGGCGACGACAAGCATCCCTCCTGGGGCGGAACCATGGTCATCATGTCCAAGGAGAAGGTCACCCACATGAACTCCCAGACCGTCGGCCTGGGCGACGAGTACGACATCCCCGCCGCCCCGCACGCGATGCGGCTGACGAGGAGCGGCACCTACGTCCACGGGAACTACTGGTACAAGGTCGACCTGTTCGGCAAGGCCAACACGAGCCACGGCTGCGTCTCGCTCAAGGACGTGGAGGGCGGCAGCGACACGTCCCCCGCAGGGTCGTTCTTCAACAGCTCGCTGATCGGCGACGTCGTCACGGTCGTGAACACCAAGGAGAAGACCGTCTCCCCCGACAACGGCCTCGGCGGCTGGAACCTCCCCTGGGCCAACTGGTAGCAGCCGCCTGCCGAGCAGCCGTCCTCCGCACGGCGGCCCGGGCCGGCCCGGACGGCCGTTGAGTCGAAAGCACCACCGGAACGTCGGGAGCCCCGAAACGTCCGGTGACGGCGTTGAGCCCGTACGGCGCTGCCGCGGGGCAGCCGTGCAGCCGTCCACAGCGGGGGCGGGGGGGCCGGCCCGCCGCCGCGGCCCCCCGCCGGCCCAGCCGAGAGCCCGCGGCCCCCCCCCC